>JBIIYI010000488.1:0-2653 GCA_044346895.1 Phycisphaerales bacterium | reverse complement strand
CGGGAACCGCGTGTTCGCTCGATTGGAATCCACGCACGATCGACACCGCCTCGCCCATCCGGGTCGAGAGCGAGTTCGAGCATGCCGCGAGGAGCAGGAACGGGACGAGGAGAATCGACTTCCAGAACGACATGCGTGCCTCCGTGCAGACGTTTGGCGGTTGGAGCCCGCGAGGTCCTGCGGCGGACTCTCGGCGGACTTCGGTTTCGGCGGACTTCGGTCTCGGCGGTCTTCGGTCTCGGCGTCCTTCGACGGACGCGCGTCGCATCCGCCCGATCGACCCGCCCTCGCGGCGCGCTTCCTTCGCGCGTCCCGTTCGAGGGCTTCCTCCGCCGGCCTACTTCCTGGTGATGCCCTCCATCGCCGCGCGCATGTCGCTGATGCGCATCGCGATGACCTTGTTCATCAGCTTCACGACGATGAACGCCGCGAGCACGATGATGGAGAACTCGATGAGGTTGTTGAAGAACTGCCCGTACTTGATCGCGACGACGGTGGTCTCGACGCCGTCCTTCATCTCGGTCTTGAGCGGAATCTGCAGCTGCTTGAAGTCGACCCCGCCGATGAGGAGGCCGAGCGGCGGCATGAGGAGGTCGGAGACGATGCTGTTCACGATCTTCGTGAAGGCGCCGCCGACGAGAATGCCGACCGCCATGTCGACCGCGTTGCCCTTGGCCGCGAACTGCTTGAGTTCTTCGATGAATCCCATGGAGTTTCTCCTGTCCGAGACAACATACACGATTTCGACCGGGCGGGCGCCGATCAGAAGATGAGCCGGATGCCGGCGACGAGTCCGAGACGCAGTTCCGGCCGATCCCCGACTTCCGAGGCGACGGGCAGTTGCACGCCCAGTTCGACCGCGTAGGTGGGTGCCTCGAGCAGGAGCCCCGGTGAGAGCAGCACCTCGTGCTCGCCGCCGGTCGTCCACACCGTGTTGAGCTCGAGCGTGGCGTACCACGCGCCGACGCGCTCCTCGCCGTACTCATCGGGCGCGATCCGGTACGCGTAGCCCAGATCGACGTTGGCGAAGTCGTCGCCCTCGTCGCCCGCGAAGATCGGCAGGAACGGTCCGTTGCCAGTGACGAACGTCCAGCGCGCCGACGCGTCGCATCCGTGGCGGCCGAAGATCCCCGTCAGCACCGCACCGACGCAGGGGTCGACCGAGTCGCCGCCGAAGCCGCCGGTTCCGGTCGGGAGCTCGGCGCCCGCGTACACGGCCGCCCGCAGCGTGCTGATCGCGTCGAGATCCTCGCGCAGCACCCGGAGTTCGACGATCGCCTCGAGGTCGCCGAGGCCGAACTCGCCGTCGGAAGGGCGCGGCGGGTCGAAGAAGCCCTGGTAGAGCGGCAGTTCCGCGGAGATCGAGAGATCGCGCGCCAGCCCGTACTCGAGTCGGATGTCCTGCTCGAGGAGCGACTGGCGCTCCTCGTAGAAGAAGGCACGGGCCTGCATGCGCGGGATCAGGACGCCCGGCGATGGCGCGGTCGCCGCGGGCATGCTGAGCATCTCCTGCGCGTGAAGCGCACCCGTCACGCCCGCGCAGGCGCAGGTCGCGAGCAGGGCGTGCGCCTTCCGCGCGCGCCGGGCATGCCGGGTGCTCGCCGCCTTCTCCGTCACGATGCGCCTCGGTTCGCCTCGACGCGGCGGATCTCGCGAAGCGTGAAGCCCGCATCGAGGATCGCGCGCGACACCGCCGCGCGCGAGGGTTCCGCGGGGCCTGGCACGGCGAACGTGACGAGGCCGTGGCGCATGTCGACCTTCGCATCGCGGATACCCTCGATGCGGGCGAGCTGCAGGTCGACGTTCGAGATGCACTTGGGGCAGCTCATGCCGAGGACGACGAGGGCGTACCTGCCGGGCGCGAGCGTTTCCGATGCGTAGACGGCGCCGGGCGCGCTGCCCGTCCCGCCTGCGTCCGGCGTCGAGGCGCATGAGGCGAGGAGGCAGAGCGTACAGATCGCGGCGCATGTCGCGCCGATCGGGCGGACGCGGCGGATGCCGCGGGGAAGAATCGGGTTTCGCATGGCGATCCTAGATCGTGTGTATAAAGTGGAGAAATAGACAAATACGCGCGGACCAATCCGCGTCGTTCATGTCGTCCACTTCGAAACCCGCTCGAGGAGTTCGCGTCCGGCAGGGGGGAGCCACGGAAGATCGTCGCCGACCGGCGGCGCGCAGCGGCCGGTCGCGGCGGCCGTCGCCGGCGCGCGGCATGCGCCGGGCGGCGCGGAGAGGCAGATCCCGCGCGCGGAGCGCGTCTCATCGGACGGTGCGAGCGGCACCCGCTGCGATTCATTCGAAGGATCCGACGCGGCGCACGGGCACGCGTCGCCGCACCGGCAGTCTCCGCCGCAGCAACTCGTCGCGGCCTCGCTTGCGCAGTGGGTCGCATCGGTGCGCAGTGCCGGTCGGCCGCCGGTCGCACCAAGCACGGGCGCGACGCACCCGAGCGCCGCGAGCAGCGCGACGAGCAACGAGGTGATGAGACGGGTCTTGCCTGCTGCCATGCGCACCACCTGCCACGCCTGCCTTCCGCCACGCCTGCCTTCCGCCACGCCTGCCTTCCGCCACGCCTGCCTTCCGCCACGCCTGCCTTCCGCCACGCCTGCCTTCCGCCACGCCTGCCTTCCGCCACGCCTGCCTTCCGCCACGC
>JBIIYI010000487.1:0-2660 GCA_044346895.1 Phycisphaerales bacterium | reverse complement strand
TCGGTCGAGGCTCGGCGAAGCCGTGAGGAAACCAACGGGAGGAGGCGTCATCGCAGGCCTCCGAGCACCTTCGAGAGGACCTTCGTCGCGCGCTCGATGCCCTTGCCGGACTTCGAGACCGCGTTCGCAAGTCCGTCGAACATCACGCACAGTTCCAGCAGGTCATCGATCTTACGATCGTGCGACTTCGCGCGGTCGGAGCGACGCGCCGAGCGCTCGACGACGCGGCAGCCGCCGAGCTCCTCGATCAGCGGATCGAACTCCCGGCGCTTGCGGGCGCGGAGGATGGTGTAGAAGAGCTTCCACACGTCCTGCTCGGCCTGGTGGTACTCGCGACGTTCGGACTTCTCGCCCGCCTTCGCGCGCGGCTTGACGCGCTGCACGAGTCCCCATTCGACAAGCTGCTTCAGCGTCATCGACACGTTGCCGCGGGAGATGGCGAGGCGCTCCATGATGTCCTCGGCGGCAAGCGGCTCGCCCGCGATGAAGAGGAGCGCGTGCACCTCGGCCATCGAGCGCTGCACGCCCCAGCGCGTTCCCATCTCGCCCCAGAAGGCGATGAAGCGGTCCTGAGCGGCGACGACCTCGTCGACCCGTGCATCGGTCTGGTCGGCCGTCGGGGAGATCTCGGTCGGAGCGCCAGGCATCGATCTCGACGATGAAGCCGCGGGCGAACCCCGCGCGCCCGTCAGGCGCGACGTCGCCGCAACCGCGCGGGCAGCCATGCGGGACGCGATGCGGGAGGTCGTGGACGCGCGCTCGGGCATGAGGGGAATCTAGCGCGGATGGCGGCGGATCGCCATCGAACTTTCAGAAATACCTGAAAGATCAGAAGCCGAGTTCGCTTTCGCGGACCTGGGCACGAATCCTCCCTGCGGTCCGGGTACTCGGCCACGCTGCGCCCCCGACCACGCGGCGTGCTCGGCCACGCCGACGAATCCGGATCGCGCCAAAGCACACGGACGACCCAAGCGGGTCGTCCGTGCGAGAGTCGAGGATGTGCATTCGCGTCAGGGCGCGTCCGGCGTCTGCGGGGTTTCGACGCGGACACCGGTGGCGGACGCAGAGGGAACCGAAGTTACCCCGTTCGAGGCCACGGTGACGATGCGGTACTCGTAGGAGACGCCGATCGTGACCGCACTGTCGAGGTAGCGGGTGTTCTGCTGCGTGCGGATGGTGCGGAAGGCGTCGGTCGAACCGGCCAGCCGGCGCTGGATCTGATACGAGATGGTGCTTGCGGCGTTGGCAGGAGCAACCCATTCGAGGTTGATGTAGCCGGCCAGGTTGCTCGAGGCCGTCAGCCCGGTCGCCGGGGGCACGACGAGCATGCCGATGTTCGGCAGGCCGCGCTGAGACGAGAGGACGACGGTGGGAGTCGCCGGCACGCCGGTCGGCGCAGTGTTCCAAAGGCCGGTGACGGCGTAGTCGTACACCTGGCCGGGCACGATGCGCTTCGCCGCATCCGGATTCGAGATCGAGTCGTCGAAGCTGAGGGTCGTATTCGACAACGCCGTCGGCGTCAGGTCGACCCACGCGGTCGCGGAGTAGTCGCCGGACTTCTTCCGGAACACCTTGAAGCCATCCGCGAGCCAGTCGGTCGGCGAATCCCACGTGATGACGACCTTGTCGGCGAACTCGGCGTCGCTCGCACTCTGGATCGGCGGCGCCGAGAGCTTGCAGCCGGTGATCGCGGGGCTATAGCCGCTCAGGCCGAACGAGGCGCTGAAGGAGCGGATGCGGTACTGGTACATGACCTGCGAGATCGCGGTCGCGTCGTCGTAGAAGTTGTAGCCGACCACGACCGTCGCGAGCGGATAGAACGGAGCCGTCGCATCGGTCGTGAAGACGCGGCGCTCGAGGTACGACTGGCTGGCGCCCGGCGAGGTGGCGAAGGTGAGCAGGACTCGGTCCGGATACGGCGTCGTCGCGGGAGTGATCAGGGTCGGATCCACCGGCGTCGTGGCGGTTGAGTTCCACGTCGAGGTCTGTCCGGAGCCCGCGAGCGTCGGCGGTCCGAACGAGGAGGAGCCGACGTCGAAGAGGATGGTCGAGAGCGTCGTTCCAGTCAGGCCGGCGATGGCGTACTGGTACGAAACGCCCGCGAGCATGGGCTCGTTTGCCGGCGCGGCTCCGCCGAAGTCGTTGAAGAAGCGCTCGGTCGGCGATCCCGGGACAGGGTTCGTCGCGCTTGCCTGGGTCGCCACGGTGATCCACGGCTGCTGGCCCATCGGCGGCGGGAGGTAGATGCGCTTCCGGAAGATGCGGTAGCTCGTCGGCTGGGTCCCAGTCGGGATCGTCCAGCGGAGTTGGATGCCGCGGCTTGCCTGTCCCGCAGGCACGGGATTCGTCGGGTTGACGATCGTCGTGTCATTGTCGCTCGCGGTGAATGCGGTCGGGGCGGGCGTCTGCGCCGAAGCCGACTGCTCGAGGACCGGGCCGAACATGCCCAGCGAGGAGACCGCGATGGCGAGGATCGAGCCGAAGCGCAAGCCGAAGGAAGTGATCGAGAGGTTCATGCGGAGTTCTAGGTTCGGGGGAGCCGGAAACCGGCGGCTGGTCGATGGTCAGACTCGGAACTCGTTTGCGTACGCCCGGTCGGTCGATCGCGGACGAACGTGGTGAGGGACCGATCAGGGCAGCGGAATGAACGGCTGGTTGTA
>JBIIYI010000486.1:0-2661 GCA_044346895.1 Phycisphaerales bacterium | reverse complement strand
AGCGCCCGATGCGCCGCGGCGCAGCGAGCGGAGGTTCCTCGCCGCGCATCGCATCGAGTTCTCGCCGCGCATCGCACGCGCCGACGACGTGCGGTCGATCGAGGTCCGCGCGATCGAACTCGAAGGCGCGGACCGCGATGCTGGCCCGCGACCGACCGTCGAGTTCGTGCTTCGTCAGGGCGAGCGGACGATGCGTGCGACGCCGGTCGCCGACGCGCCAGGCCTCGAGGGGGAGTCGGGTGGCGTGAGGGCAGTGTTCGCGATCGACCCTCCATGCGCCCCGGGCGATGTCGACGTCGTGCTTCGGTTCCCCGCGCTCGGCGACGTGCAGGTGGGGCGCATCTCGCTCTTCGAGCAGGATCCGCGCGCGCTCGGCGCCGAGATCCTCGCGCGGATCGAGCGGCTGGCGGACGGAGGGACGGCCGATCCTTCGACGCTCGCGTCGCTCAGGGCGCGGCATGAACTCATCTTCGGACGGTTCGACCGCACGAAGAGTGCCGATGGCCTCGCGCATCCGACGCTCGTGGCGCGCGCGCTCGCCGACGAACTCGCCATCGCGGAAGCGGGCGGGCGTCCGTACGCGCGCGCCGGCGACGTCTGGCGCGTGCTGCGGGTGCTCGGGACCGAGTTCCCAGTCCGGCAGTTCGTTCCCGAGGGCGAGGGACCGTTTCCTCTGGTCGTGGCGCTGCACGGGGCGGGCGGCGACGAGAATCTCTTCTTCGATGGGTACGGTGGCGGGCGCCTGCTCGAAGTCGCCCGCGCGCGCGGGATCGCGGTGGTGTGCCCGCCCACGATCCCGTTCGGCGTGAGCCCGAACGTGCTCCCGAAGTTCCTCGAGGAACTCGGCAGGGACGTTCCGTTCGATCCGTCGCGCGTCGGGCTCGTCGGACACTCGCTCGGAGCCGCCACCGCATCGCGGCTCGCGGTGCTGAGGCCCGAGTCGATCAACGGCGCCGTCTGCATCGCCGGGTTCTCCGATCTTCCGCGCAAGGTCGATGCTCCGCCGCGGATGGTCTATCTCGCGGCGCTCGACCCGCTCTTCCCGCTCGAGGCGACGCGCGCCGCGGTCGATGGGGCGAAGGCGCGCGGCGGGGATGTCGACTTGGTCGTGTGTCCCGACGAAGGCCACACGCTCGTCGTCGGCGAGGTGATCGATCAGGCGATCGACTGGCTTCTCGCCCGAAGCCCTCGGAGCACCGCGAAGACCGCGCCGACGCAGAGTGCGCCTACGACGCCCGCGACGAACACCGGCGTACCAGCATCGAGGGAATAGGTCGCGAGGCCGATGGCCGGGCCCATGAAGTAGCCCGCGCCGACGAGCGCCTCGTGCGTGCCGCCGGCATCGACTTCACCGGCTCCGACCGCGAGTCCGTAGTAGATCGCGCTGTAGTAGATCGCGCCCTGCCCGAGCCCGAGTGCGGCCAGGCCGACGACGAGGCCCCACTCGGATGGCGACGCGACCGAGATCGCGAACCCCGCGGTGAGCAGGGTTCCGGCGACCACGAGGCTGGTCGCTCGGCCGTGCCAGAACGCGGTCTGCCAGAGGATGATCACCGCCAGCAGCCGCGCGACATGCCATGTCGAGCCGATCGGCGCCTGCCACGAGTCGGGCGTCTTCAGGTTGTCGAAGAGGTAGGGAAGGATCGGCGACAGCGCGCCGATGACGAGGTAGCCCATCGGGTGGAGCACGCGCGACGCCGCGAGAAGCGGTCGATAGGTGGGGGGCACGTGCCGCGCCTGCGCGTCCGGATCGTGCGCCGCCGGTCGGGCGGGGAAGCGCGCGAGGAAGAGCATCGCGATCAGATTGACCGGGAGAAGCAGCGGAATCGCCCAACGCGTGAGGTGCGCCGCCTCGAGGGGTCCCGCGAGCGCGAGGCCGACCGCGGTCGCGAGCATCCACGACGCGTTCCACCAGCCGATCGCCTGGCGCATCGACTTCCCGTGCCGCCCCGACGCGAGGAACGACTGGACGATCGGCCATTGCAATGCGCCGAGCGCCGTCATCGCGATCGCCGAGCACCAGAGGACCGCGACGGAGGGAACGAGGACGAGCGGGGCGAGCGCGGCCTGCACCACGAGCACGAGACCGAGCGCCGCACGAGGCGACATGTGGCGCTCGAGGAATCGGACGGTCGGCCCCGCGCGCATGGCGACCAGCGTGTAGAGGATGCCGTTGAGGAAGGCCAGCAGGAGGCTGTCGGTCCTGCTGAAGCCGTACTCGCGCTCGGCGATGAAGTAGAGCGCGTTCCAGAGGATGCCGGTACCAAGCGAGCAGAGGAACGTGAGCGACGCGATCGGCACCGCACCCACGATTGCACCCGCGCCTGCAGCCACGCCCGAAGCACGGTCGGATCCGGCGGCATGGCGGGATCCGTCGGAAGATCCGTTTGGGGATGCGTTTGGGGAAATCGAGGGACGCTCGGTCACGGGGGCGCGAGTGTACGTTCCACCCGGGCCCGGGCGTTGGTGCTACACTCCGCGCACTGTCCGCGTAGCTCAATTGGATAGAGCGTTGCCCTCCGAAGGCAAAGGTTGCAGGTTCAAATCCCGCCGTGGACGCTTCGGGCCCCGTGAAAGCGGGGCTCTTTCTTTCGCACTCGTTACGCCCGCCCGGCCCGCGCACGTCGGGCGGGCACTGGTTCGGACGTCTCGCGGTTCGGG
>JBIIYI010000084.1:0-9623 GCA_044346895.1 Phycisphaerales bacterium | reverse complement strand
CCGCGCGAAAGGAATCTCCCGATGAAGCAGTCCCTGACCACCCTCGCGATCCTCGCGGCCGCCACCACCCTCCAGAACGCCCGCGCCGGCTCCTGCCCGCCCGCAGCCACCGGCTGCGACCCCGGAATCACGATGACGTTCCTCGGCCGGAGCATCAATCTCGGCTACGACGTGGGCGCCACCGAGATCTCCGCGTTCGATCCCTCGACCCAGCGCATCTTCTCGGTGAACGGCCTTTCGGGCGGCGTCGACGTGTGGGACTTCTCCTCGCCGGCGCTCCCGATCCGCACGCACACCGTGTCGCTCGCGCCGTACGGCGTCGGCGCGACGAGCGTCGCGTACGTCAACGGCTACATCGTCGCCGCCGTCGAGGCGACCGTGCGCCAGGATCCGGGCAAGGTGGTCTTCATCAAGTCGAACACGCTCGACATTGTGGGTGCGGTCACGGTCGGCGCGCTGCCCGACATGATCTGCGTCACCCCGGACGGCGCGAAGGTGCTGACTGCGAACGAGGGCGAGCCGAACGCGACGTACACCGCCAATCCGAACGGCTCCGTCTCGGTCATCGACATCTCCGGCGGGATCCCGTCGGTCACGCAGGCGAACGTCACGACGATCGACTTCACGGGCGTCGCGGCGGGCGCGATCGACCCGCAGATCGTCGCGATCGGCCCGGCTGCGTCGCTCGCGGCCGACATCGAGCCCGAGTGCATCGCGGTCTCCGCCGACAGCACGAAGGCCTACGTCGCGTGCCAGGAGTCGAACGCCCTCGCGACGCTCGACCTCGCGACGCTCCAGTTCACGCAGGTGAAGTGGCTGGGCGTGAAGGACCACTCGCAGCCCGGGAACGGCCTCGATCCGAGCGACGTGGACGGCGGCAACCTGATCGCGAACTGGCCGGTCTCCGGCATGTACCAGCCCGATGCGATCACGCTCCTCACCGTCGGCGGCGAGCCGTACATCCTCGGAGCGAACGAAGGCGACGTGCGCGAGTACACGGCGTACGTCGAGTCCGCGCGCGTCTCGACGCTCGCGCTCGACCCGACCGTCTTCCCGAACGCGGTGGCGCTCAAGGCGAACACCGCGCTCGGCAAGCTCAACGTCACGAAGTCGCGCGGCGACATCGACGGCGACGGCGACTACGACGCGCTCTACTCCTTCGGCGCGCGCTCGATGAGCGTCTGGCGTCCGGACGGCTCGCTGGTCTGGGACAGCGGCGACCAGTTCGAGCAGGTGACCGCGGCCGTCTACCCGACGCGCTTCAACGCGAGCAACACGAACAACACCCGCGACAACCGCAGCGACGACAAGGGTCCCGAGCCCGAGGCGATCACGACGGGTTCGATCGCCGGTCGCACCTACGCGTTCGTCGGGCTCGAGCGCGTCGGCGGCATCATGGCCTACGACGTGACCAACCCCGCGTCGCCCGAATACCAGCTCTACGTCAACTCGCGCGACTTCAACGCGGCCACGAACACCGCGGCCGCGGGCGACCTCGGGCCCGAGGGCGTGATCTTCATCCCAGCGGCGTCCTCGCCGAACGGCCGCGACCTCGTCGTCCTCTCGAACGAGATCTCGGGCACGCTCTCCGTGTGGGCGGTCGATCCGGTGTGCGACACGCCGGGCGACCTCAACGGCGATTGCGTGATCGACGCCGCGGATCTCGCCGAGATGCTCAGCACGTGGGGTGCGTGCGGCAAGGGCGCCTGCGCGGCCGATCTCGATGGCGATGGTGACGTCGGCGCGGCCGATCTCGCCACGCTTCTCAGCAACTGGGGCTGAACCCTCGCGCCTGCGGCGGGTGGGCGGGACGATCGCACGTCGTCCGCAGCCCATCGGTCCCCGTCCGTCGTCCGACTCTCGCTCCGGTCACGACCCACTCTCCGGGCCCCGCACGGGCCCGGAGATTTTTCTTTTTGCACCGAACTTTTGCCGAACATCCAGGTTTCGCCGACCGCGTCGGTATCGTCGCGCCCCATGGGAAAGACACGCATCGAGTTCCTCTGCCGCGAGTGCGGCGCCAATCACCCCAAGTGGCAGGGGAAGTGCCCGGATTGCGGCGCCTGGGACAGCCTCGAGAAGTTCGCCGTCGAGGTCGAGGCGACGAGGACTGGGTTGGGGGCGGGGGCGGCACCCATCTGGGGCGGCGGCGACGGCGGCACTCCCGAGGAGGCCGAGCAGCTCGCGCGCAGCGGGATCGGCCGGGCGGTCGCGCTTGGCGAGGTGCCCGAGGCGACCGTGCCGCGCATCGCCACCGGGATCAGCGAGTTCGACCGCGTGCTCGGCGGCGGCGTTGTTCCGGGTTCCGTCATGCTCCTCGGCGGCGACCCGGGCATCGGGAAGAGCACGCTCCTCATGCAGGTCGCGGCCTCGGTCGCGGCGAAGGGCGGAACCGCGCTCTACGCCTCGAGCGAGGAGAGTCCGCAGCAGGTGCGCCTGCGCGCGGAGCGGCTTGAACCCGTGCTGCGTGCGGGCGGCGCCCGCGCGCTCGGCGAGCGGCTTCTCGTCCTCGGCGAGACGAACGTCGCCCGCATCGTCGAGCAGGCGCGGCGGTCGAAGGCCACGATCGTCCTCGTCGACTCGATCCAGCTCGTCCACCGCACCGACGTCGCGGCGGCACCCGGCTCGATCGCGCAGCTCCGACGTGCGACGCTCGACCTCGTCGGACTGGCGAAATCAAGCGGCTGCGCGGTGATCCTCGTCGGGCACGTCACCAAGGAGGGTGCGCTCGCCGGGCCGAAGCTGCTCGAGCACCTCGTCGACGTGGTGCTCGGATTCGAGGGCGATCGGCACTCGGCGATCCGGGTGGTGCGCGGTGTGAAGAACAGGTTTGGATCGACGCAGGAGATCGGCCTCTTCGAGATGCGCGGGGACGGACTCGCCGAGGTCGAGTCGGTGCGCGTGCCGCTTGCCGGAGGTCCGCCGGCGCCGGGCTGCGCGTTCGTCGCCACGATGGCGGGCACCCGATGCCTCCTCGGCGAGGTCCACGCGCTCGTCGCGACGGGTTTTCTCGGAAGTGCGAAGCGCCGCGCGTCCGGCCTCGACTCAAGCAGGCTCGCGATGCTGATCGCCGTCCTCGAGAAGCACGGGGGGCTCCGACTCGCCGATCAGGACATCTTCGCGCAGGCGCTCGGCGGACTCAAGATCGCCGAGCCCGCGGCGGATCTCGCGGTCCTCCTGGCGGTGGCGGGGGCGTTCCTGCAGCGCGCGCTTCCGCAGGGAACCGTCGCAATCGGCGAGGTCGGCCTCACGGGCGAACTGCGGACCGTCCCGCATCTCGAGCAGCGCGTGCACGAGTCGCTGCGCCGCGGAGCACGCGTGGTTCTCGTCCCGGCGTCGGCGAAGTTCGCACTGCCGGCCGATCGGGGCGAGGGCGCCGGCGGCGACATTGTGAAAGTTGGCACGATCCAGCGCGCGATCGATCTCCTCGCACCCGTGCAGCGGACGCTCGACGCAGCGCCCGCCGTGAGTGCACGCGAGGTGTCGCGCGATGCCGTCGGCACGCCCAAGCGCGAACGACGGAGCATGGGGTCCGCCTGAAGCGGTATCGCGAAGTCTCGCGGGATCTCAGATCTCGATGCGGCGGCGCGCCATCAAGATCGACGGGCTGACCCGCGCTTCTGCGATCACATGCGCGATCCTGGCCTCGCAGTGGGCGTTCGGCGGACGGCCGGGCGATGGGAACGGAGGGCCTCGGAGGCCCTGCACGAAGGTTCTTGGACAAAAGCCGGGGGGTCGCGCGGGCTCGATCGGCAACTTTCGCAGCGGGTGCCGTGCGGCGAACGCTCGACGAACGAATGACGGAAATCTCTTGTGGACAGATACTTATAACAAATCGCCGATCCGGCTGTTTGCCGGCGTGGGCCCTCCGCCGGGGCCCGACTAGACGATCTTGCCCGCAGTCTGTAAGGTTCCCGCTCATCGTTTCGGCCAGAGTCGGCCGATGATGGAAGACCGTCCGGCCGTGGCCTTTGGTGGTCACGGCAATAGGCGGACGGGTGGATGACGTGGACCGATGAACCCGGTCCCAAAACTAGTACGGAGAGTTTCATACATGAGTCTCACCAAGACCGTCGGCTTCTTCGCCGGTACGACCCTCGCCATCGGTGGCGCGGCCTTCGGCGCCGAGCAGAACAACGAGTTCGCCGCTGAGATCGCGAACCTCAAGGCCCAGATCGCTGAGATGAAGGCTTCGCAGGGCGACGCGTGGCTCACCGAGCAGCGCGCGACCGAGATCCGCGGCATCGTGACCGACGTCCTCGCGGACGCGGACACCCGCTCGAGCCTCCAGGGCAGCGGCGCTGGCGCCGGCTACAACGGCGGCTTCTTCCTCTCGTCCGCGGACGGCAACTACTCGATGAAGATCAACGTCCTCGAGCAGGTTCGCTGGACCTTCAACAACCGCAACGACGCGACCGACGGCGAAGACCAGACCTGGGGCTTCGAGAACAAGCGCACGCGCATGACCTTCGGCGGCAACATGGTTGACTCGTCGTGGTCGTACAAGGTCGCGTACTACTTCGCGTACTCGAACGACGTCGAGTTCGGCACCGACGATGGCGCCGTCCTCGCCGACGCGTTCGTCGCGAAGGACCTCGGTGGCGGCACCTCGCTCACCGTCGGCCAGTTCAAGCTCCCCTTCTCGGGCGAGTACGGCACCGACGCCGGCAACCTCCAGTTCAACGACTACTCGACCGTCAGCAACGCGTTTGCGGACGGCTACGGCCAGGGCATCATGATCTCGCACTCGGCCGACGCGTTCCGCGCCGCCGTTGCGTACGTCAACGCCCTCAGCCAGGTCAATGAGAACTGGGACGCGGGTTCGCCCGACGACGAGTACGCTCTGACCGGCCGCGCCGAGTTCAAGCTCTCGGGCACCTGGGATCAGTTCAACAACGCGATGTCGTTCCGTGGCGAGGAGATGGGCGTCCTCATCGGCGCCGGCCTCAACTGGGCCGACTCGAACGACCCCGACAACGGCGACGTGTTCGGCGCGACCGTTGACGTCACCGTCGACTTCGGCGGCGCGAACGTCATGGGTGCGTTCTACTGGGACAACCTCGACGACAACGCCGTCGGTGGCGAGAACCCCTACGGCTTCACCCTCCAGGGTGGCGTGTTCGTCTCGGACGACTGGGAACTCGTCGCT
The DNA here is from genome assembly GCA_044346895.1 of Phycisphaerales bacterium. Taxonomy (GTDB): domain Bacteria; phylum Planctomycetota; class Phycisphaerae; order Phycisphaerales; family SM1A02; genus QWPT01. The sequence continues at coordinate 4,474 of JBIIYI010000084.1, read as the reverse complement.
CGCTACGAGTACGGCGACGCCGATACCGACGCGGATGACAACGACTTCTCGACGCTCACCTTCGGTGCCAACTGGTACATGGCCCAGAACACCGCCAAGCTCGGTCTGAACTTCGGCTACGCGTTCGACCAGATCGGCGACACCTGGGGCGGCGCTGCCGCTGGCAACAACTGGCTCGGCGACGCCACCGGCGAAGACGGCCAGTGGCTCCTCCAGGCCCAGATGTCGTTCAGCTTCTGATGTAGGTCGGGCCTCGGCCCACCTCTCAGGGAAGGCATCCACCCATCGGGCACTTCGGTGCCTGTGACAAGAGGCTCAGCCGGCCGCTCCGCAAGGAGCGGCCGGTTTTCCTTTTCACCTACTCCGGAGCCGATCGCAGGGCGCGCGCCGCGTCGCTTCCCAGCCGCGCTCGGCCGCGCGTCCACCGCGCCACCGAATGAAATGTGGGCTCGGGTCGACATCGCTGCCGATATCCGGACCTGCGGACGGTCGTCCGCGTTCAACCCAAGGAGCTGGCAGGATGCCGACCCACTCGCACAGGACGTGCTCTTCTCGTCGCCTTGGCCGCATGCCGGGGCCGCTCTGGACTCCGCTCATGCTGGCGGCGCTTGGCATCGCAGGCGCCGCGCGCGCGGGCGACGCGCCGGCCGCGAGCGATGTCTCCGAACTCCTGAAGCGCATCGAGAAGCTCGAGGCCTCGAACCGCGCGCTCGCGTCCGAGGTCGAGACGCTCCGCACCGGCGAAGGCGACGCGTGGCTGACCGAGCAGCGCGCCGCCGAGATCCGCAGCATCGTCTCCGACGTGCTCGCCGACAGCGACACGCGCTCGAGCCTGCAGAGCTCGGGCATGACCGCCGGCTGGAACGACGGGTTCTTCCTCGTGAGCCCTGATCAGCGCTTCCTGCTCGAGGTCGGCGGCCTCCTCCAGGCCCGCTACATCTTCAGCTCGGTGCCCGATGGGCAGTCCGGCGTCACGGTTCCCAACAGCTACGTGGCGGACAACGTCGAGAACCGTTCCGGCTTCGACATGCCGAACACGCAGCTCTGGCTCGAAGGCCACGCCTTCGGTCCGGACTGGCAGTACAAGATCCGCGGCGAGTTCGCCTCGAACGGCGAGGCCGCGCTCGGCCAGACCCCGCTCTCGAACCTCGGGAACGGCTCGGGCGACTTCACGCTGATCGACGCCTACATCCGCACGCAGCTCACGGACGACTTCGCCCTGCGCTTCGGCCAGTTCAAGCTGCCGTTCGCGCGCGAGCAGCTCGTCGACGCGCAGTACCAGCTCGGCGTCGCGCGCTCGACGATCGTCGAGCACCTCGGCGTCGGAATCTCGCAGGGCATCGAGCTCTCGTGGATCTCCGACGACGTCCGCGCCGCGGTCGCCTACTCGAACGGCGGCGACGACAACGTCTACGGCATCCTCAAGGGCGCCGGCAGCGATCCGATCAACAGCGCCTGGGACGACGACACCGTCAACTGGGCCGTGACCTCGCGCGTCGAGTTCAAGCTCGCGGGCCAGTGGAAGCAGTTCGAATCCATGACGAGTCCGCCGGGCGACGAGTACGCGATCATGGTCGGCGTGGCCGGCAGCTTCCAGCAGGGCGATCCCAACTTCGGCAACGACAACTCGAACCGCGATCCGAACACCTGGCTGATCGGCACCGCCGACGTCAGCCTCATGTACGGCGGCGCCACGCTGTTCGGCAGCTTCACCTACTCGTACATGGATTCGAACGCCGCGTTCATCGAGGGCGGCAACGGCTTCGGCGTGCCCGACTTCTTCAACATCGGCGACAGCAGCTCGTGGGGCGCCGTCGTGCAGGGTTCGTACTACTTCCTGCCGAAGTGGGAGGCGTTCGCGCGCTTCGAGTTCGGTCAGGCGTCGATCGACGGCATCGACGACATCACGTCGCCCTCGGGCGCCGGCTCGCTCTGGAACGACAACGACCTCATGATCCTGACCGTCGGCGGCAACTGGTACATCGACGGCGAGGACCTGAAGTGGGCGTTCGACGCCGGCATCGCCTTCAACCCGGTCGACGGCATCTGGTGGAACGGCGAGAACGGCTGGCGCGCCTCGGAGGAGGAGAGCGAGTTCGTCTTCCGCACGATGCTCCAGATGGCGTTCTAGGTTCCGTCGGACGAATCCCGGGCCGTCGATCCCGGCGGCCCCGGCTTCCGCGGGCGCATCCCAGGGTCCGACCCGACCCGACCCGCGAGCGCGCGGGCGGCCTCCCAAGCCGGACGAAGCAGGACGGAACCGGGCGACGCCGGAACGACACTCGGACGACATCAGACAAACCGCCTGTTCATGGCCCGTGGCGACTCCCGCCGCGGGCCATTTCCCTACACTCTCCGCTCCCCCAAGGCGCGTGTGCCGTCCTGCGGCCGCGTGCCGCCGGAACGAGCAGAGACCATGTCCACCGCCACCGACAAGAATGCGCGCGCGACCAGCGGGAATGCCGCCGGCGACGCCACGAACCCGTCCGCCGTGCACCGCATCGAGGTGCGTCCCCGCCGCGGACATTCCGATCCGCGCGGGGCGGCCGTCCAGCGCGCGATCGAGGGGCTCGGGCTCTCGCGCGCGCCGAAGAAGGTCGAGCACACGGCGGTCTACCTGATCGAGGGCGACCTCTCCGCGGGCGAGCTCGACCGCGTCGCGCACGAACTGCTCGCCGACTGCGTCACGCAGTCGGCCGAGATCCAGACTTCCTCGCCGTCCTCTCCGAACCGCGCGTCGCGACCGACGGTCGCGCCGGGTTCGGCGATCGTCGAGGTGCATCCGCTGCCCGGCGTCACCGACCCGGCCGCCGAGAGCGTGCAGGCCGCGATCCTCGCGCTGACGGGGAAGAAGGTCGACGTGCGCACCGGCGATCGCTTCGACCTCCAGGGCGTCGACGCGGTCGTCGCGCGCACGGTCGGCGAGCGCCTCCTCGCGAACCACGTCATCCAGGCGATTCACACCGAGCCCTACTTCCCGAGCGCGTTCCCGGCGGGCAGGCCCTACGAACTCAACATCCGTTCCGTCGCGATCACGAAGCTCGACGACGCCGGCCTCGAGAAGCTCTCGCGCGAAGGGCACCTCTTCCTCTCGCTCGACGAGATGAAGGCGATCCAGGCCGAGTACCGCCGCGTCGGGCGCGAGCCGCGTGAGATCGAGCTCGAGACGCTGGCGCAGACGTGGAGCGAGCACTGCGTCCACAAGACGCTGAAGTCGACGGTGCGCTACCGCGAGCTGTCGTCGGATCCGGCGTTCGAGGGCCAGTGGTCGCTCGCGGCCGACGCGAAGTCGCGTCCGAACCACGAGCTGGGCGCCGAGGGCACGGTGCTCGTCCGGAATCTCCTCAAGTCGACGGTCGCCGCCAGCACGCATGAACTCATCAAGGACGGCATCGACTGGTGCCTCTCGGTCTTCGTCGACAACTCGGGCGTCGTCGCCTTCGACGACGAGCACGCGGTCTGCTTCAAGTGCGAGACCCACAATCGCCCGAGCGCGATCGAGCCCTACGGCGGCGCGGCGACCGGGATCGGCGGCTGCATCCGCGACGTGATCGGCACGGGCCTCGGCGCGAAGCCGATCGCGGCCACCGACGTCTTCTGCGTCGCGTACCCCGACGTCGCGGAGGTGCCGCAGGGCTGCCTCGAGCCGAAGCGCATCCTCACGCAGGTCGTCGCGGGCGTCCGCGACTACGGCAACCGGATGGGCATCCCCACGCTCAACGGCGCCGTCTACTTCGACGACAACTACGTCGGCAATCCGCTCGTCTACTGCGGCTGCATCGGCCTCATGCCGCGCTCGTGCGTGAAGGGCGCGACGCGCAAGGGCGACGCGATCGTCGCCGTCGGCGGACGCACGGGCCGCGACGGCATCCACGGCGCGACGTTCTCGAGCGCCGAACTCACCGACAAGCACGCGAACGAGTTCAGCCACGCCGTGCAGATCGGGAACGCGATCACCGAGAAGAAGGTGCTCGACGCGATCCTCGCGATGCGCGACCGCGCGGACGGACCGCTCTACCACGGGCTCACCGACTGCGGCGCCGGCGGATTCTCGAGCGCCGTCGGCGAGATGGCGAGCGAGATCGGCGCGACCGTCCATCTCGAGCGCGCGCCGACGAAGTACGACGGACTCTCGCCGACCGAGGTGTGGATCAGCGAGGCGCAGGAGCGGCTCGTCCTCTCGGTGCCGCGCGAGCGCCTCGCGGAACTCGCGGCGATCTGCACGGACCACGGCGTCGAGTGGTGCGATCTCGGCACGTTCGGCTCGGACGACGGCGACATCGCGCTCTTCTGGAAGGGGACCGAGGTGGGCCGCCTCTCGTGCGCGTTCCTCCACGGCGCAATCCCGATGCCGGTGCGCGAGGCCGTGTGGGACGCGTCCTGGGCCGCGCAGCAGCGCGCGCCGAAGCGGGCCGCGCGCATCGCGCGCGAGGTCGCGGGCGGCGCGGAGGCGCTGAAGGCGCTCGAGATGCTG
>JBIIYI010000485.1:0-2671 GCA_044346895.1 Phycisphaerales bacterium | reverse complement strand
GTGGCATGATTCGAGCGCGACGCCGTGCTCGACGAGCGTCTGCGCGTCGGCGAGCGCCTGACACGGGTGCGCGATCTCGCTGAGCGCGTTCACGATCGGCACCGCGCAGTGGTCGCGGAGCCCGACGAGCGTGTCGTGCCTGAAGACGCGCGCCACGATGACGTCGCACCAGCGCTCGAGGTTTCGACCGTAGTCGCCCACCGGCTCGCGCGCGCCGATCGGCTCGTTGCGGTGGTCGAGGAAGGTGACGCAGCCGCCGAGCTTCTGGAAGCCGATCTCGAAGGAGACGCGCGTGCGGAGCGAGGGCTTCTCGAAGAGCATCACGAGCGCGCGTTGCGACAGCGCGCCGCGGAACGCCGGATAGTCGGCCTTCAGCGCGCGCGCGAGCGCGAGCGTCGCGCGGATCTCCTCCGCCGACAGATCCGCGAGGCGCAGGATCGAGCGGCCTTGCAGCGCGTGGAGCGCGGAGATGTCGAGAGTTCGTGCCGTCGTGTGGTTTGCCATCGTGCCTGCCATCCTGTCTCGCATCCTCTCTCGCATCCTCTCTCGCATCCTCTCTCGCATCCTCTCTCGCATCCCGTCTCGCATGCGTGCACGCGGATCGTGCGCGCGGACGATCGAATCGCCGCTCAGGCGAGCGCCGGAACCCCGTCGTGGACGCGCGATCCGCTGCGGATGCGCGTGCCGGTGGCGCCGGTCGCGATCGCGGCCGGGTCGCGCCACGAGGCGATCGTGGCGGGGCAACCCGCGTCCTCCGCGGCGGCGAGCGCGTTGCGCACCTTCGGGATCATGCCGCTCGAGATGGTGCCGTCGGCGATGAGCGACTCGATCGCGGTTCCGTCGAGTTCGCGCAGGAGACGCTTCTCCCGGTCGAGGACGCCGGGTACGTCGGTCAGAAGTACGAGCCCTTCGGCGCCGACGACGCGCGCGATCGCGCAGGCCGCCTCGTCCGCGTTCACGTTCAGCGGCGCGCCCTTCTCGGAAAGCCCGATCGAGTTGACGACGGGAAGGAAGCCTGCGGCGAGAAGCGTGCGCGCGACGGTGCCGTCGCCGCCGGTGATCTCGCCCACCTCGCCCGCGTCGAAGGAGAACTTCGTCGTGTGGCGGCACTCGGCGAGGCCGCCATCCGAGAGCGAGAGCCCGACGACGCGCGCGCCGAGCGACGAGAACAGGCCGAGGAGCCGCACGTGCGCGATGCCCGCGAGGACGCCGACGACCTGGTCGATCGCCTCGCGCGTGGTGACGCGGATCCCCTCGATGCGCGGCGTCTCGATGCCGACGAGCTTCAGCTGCCGGTCGACCTGCGCGCCGCCGCCGTGGACGAGGATGATGCCGCCCGGATGCGCGCGGTGGAGCGCGACGAGTCCGGCGAACGCCTCGAGATGCGCGTGCGCCTCCTCGAGCAGCGCGCCGCCGATCTTGACGACGAGCGGTGCGTGGACGGCGCCCGCCGCGGCGCGCGTGGTGTTCGCGCGCGCGTCGAGTTCGAGCGGCCTCGATGGGTGGGGGATTGCGTTCGTCACGCGGCACCTCCTGAGAATGCGGGTGATTCCGCGGCGACCGGAAGGAATCCCGTCGCCTCCGGAAGGCCGAAGCGGATGTTCATGCACTGGACCGCCTGCCCGGCGGCGCCCTTCACGAGGTTGTCGATCGCGCTCTCGACGATGAGGTGGTTGCCATCGGGCGTCGACTCGAGCGCGAAGCCGATGTCGCAGAAGTTCGAGCGCTCGACCGCGCCGACGCTCGGCCAGCGGCCGGACTTCAGGACGCGCACGAACGGCCGCTCGCCGTAGGCGGCCTCGTAGGCCGCGCGCACCGTGGCCTCGGTCGTCCCCGGCTTCAGCTCGAGGTGGACCGTGGCGAGGATGCCGCGGTCGTAGCAGCCGAGGTGCGGGGTGAAGATCGTTGCGATTCCTGCGTGCTCCGCGATCTCGGGACGGTGGCGATGCTTGAAGACGCCGTAGGCCTGCATGGAGACCTCGCAGAAGAGGCTCTTGACCTCCGCCTTGCGGCCGGCGCCGGAGACGCCGCTGACCGCGTCGACGATGGCCGGACGTGACGTGTCGACGAGACCCGCCTCGACGAGCGGCAGGATCGCGAGGATCGATGCGGTGGGATAGCAGCCCGGGACGGCCACGAGGCGCGCCTCCGCGATCGCCTCCGCGTTGAACTCGGCGAGGCCGTAGACCGCTTCCGCGAGGAGATCCGCGTGCTCGTGCGCGAAGCCGTAGTTCTTCTCGAAGACCGTGCGGTCGGACAGCCGGAACGCGGCCGAGAGGTCGAGCACGACGATGCCGGCGTCGACGAGGGCGCGCGCGACCTCGTGCGAGAGTTCATGCGGCGTCGCGAGGAAGATCGCGTCGAGATCGAGCGCCTTCGCGGCGTCGGTGGAGAACGGCTCGACCTTGAGCGCGCCGACCGCGGAACCCTCGAACCGCGGGAAGAGATCGGCCGCGGTGGGCGCGCCCTCCTCGGCCTTCCGCGAGGATCCGAAGAGACCGACGACCGTCGCGCAGGGGTGCGCGTCGAGGATCGCGAGCAGTTCGGCGCCGGCGTAGCCGCTCGCGCCGACGACGGCGCAGCGGATGGGATGGGCGGGGGAGTGGGTCGGGTGCAACGGAGACTCCGGATGTCGCGCGCGGTGGCGTCGGGAAGAGCGTGATGGTCGGCG
>JBIIYI010000483.1:0-2672 GCA_044346895.1 Phycisphaerales bacterium | reverse complement strand
GCGCCCACTCGGAGCCGCCTTCGGGGCAGACCTGCGCGTTGAAGCCGATGCGACCTTCGATCTGGAATCGTCGCAGGTCGGCGAGCGTGTAGGGCCCGTAGGTCTTCCCGTCGCCGATCGAGAGCCAGTAGCGGTTGGGAGACGTCACGCCGGAAGCCTACCACGGCACTCGGCTTGAGACCGTCGGCGCATGTGCGCGACCGCGCCGCGCGTGACTTCCGCGTGGGATCTCCGCGCGTGACTTCCCCGCGAGGCTCCCGCACGAGACTTCCGCGCGTGACTTCCCCGCGAGGCTCCCGCACGTGACTTCCGCGCGGCGTCAGCGCAGCTCGACCGGGAACCCCGGCGGCACGAGTTCGTCGCGCCCGTTGATCCATGCGACGAGCCATTCGAAGGCGTCCACGAGCCTCGGCCCCGGGCGGTTGAACATCCGGTTGCCGTCGACGAGCGCGATCGCGCCGGGCTTCGCCTCGAGGACGGCCGGAAGAAGCGGCCACCAGCGCGTCTTCTCGAGCGCCGCGAACTCCATGCGCGTGCGCGCGAGGTCGAACCCGCACGGACAGACGACCACCCGCTCGGGCGCCGCCTCGAGGATCTCCTCGGGCGTCACCGCGCGCGACTTCGCGCCGCCCGCGTTGAGCGAGTGCCGCGCACCCGCGGCCTCGATGAGCGAAGGCGTCCAGTGTCCGCCGCAGAACGGCGGATCCGTCCACTCGAGGAACAGCACCTCCGGGCCCGGAACGTAGGGATTGACGTAGTCGACCGCGCTCCAGTAGCGGGCGCGCAGCGACACCATCGCCTCTTCCGCGCGCGCGCCGAGGCCGCACGCCTCGCCCACGCGCAGCACGTCGTCGAAGACGTCGAACACCGACTTCGGATCGAGGCTCACGATGACCGGCCGCTTCGGAAGCTCCGCGGCGACGCGCTCGACCGTGCGGAGGTCGATCGAGCAGACCTCGCAGAGGTTCTGCGTGAGGATCACGTCCGGCGCGAGTTCGGCGAGCAGCCGCTCGTCGAGTTCGTAGAGGCTCGTGCCCTGCGAGAGCGCCGCGCGCACCTCGGCGTCGATGTCGGCCGCGGCGCCGCCATGCGTCCGCGCCTTCGTGAGCACCGGCACGGCGTCGAGCCCGGCGGGTTCGTCGCACTCGTGGCTCCGGCCGACGAGGATCCGCCCGAGCGATTCCGGACCGGCGGAGGCCGCGAGAAGCTCGGTGGCGGAGGGAAGGAGGCTGACGACGCGCATCGCGGGCAGGGTAGCGGGGCCGCGCAGGCCGCACATCCGGCGCGCGCGACGGGCCGATCGCCCGCACAGACCGCATGGAGCGCAGAGGGTGACCGTCGAAGTGCGCGCACGCGTTCAAGTCGCTTGGATTCGAGCGAACGCATCGCACTCTTCCAGTGTCAGACGCACGAACACCGCACGGAGCACGGTCGCTCGCGGGACGAGTCGGAAGCGCTGACACCGGAAAGGACAACCTGAGACATGCATCGCCACACCGCCATCGCCAGCGTCCTCGCCTCGCTCGCCGTCGCCTCGGCCTCCAGCGCCGCCATCGTCGTGAACGTCGGGACCATCCGGCAGGTCTCGCCGCGTCCCCTGATCGAGTACACCGGTTCGCACGCTTCGGCCGTCTCGAGCCGTCTCGATCCGGAAGGCACCCGCACCGTCACCCGCTTCGATCTCCACGACATCGTGTCGAGCCTCGGCGGCGGCCTCGCGCTCATCGAGGCGCGCGTCTACGACGCGGGTGGCAACAGCTACGGCAACTGGAGCCCCGGCGCCGACATCGACATGATGCGCATCGCGGGCGTCATTCCCGCCGGCGACATCGCCTTCCGCTACGCCGGCGCGGTGACCGAGCACGCCGGTGAAACGAGCGAGGCGCTCCGCAACCGCACCTACACCTGCGACGCGATCAGCGGCGACCAGCACTTCAACAGCCAGCACTTCATCTCGCTCGGCGCCGGCGGACGCGCGGTCATGCAGTTCAGCGGCTTCCTCCACAACCCGGGCTCGACCGGCGGCTCCGGTGGATCGGGCGAGGGCGGCGGCACCGGCATGGGTGGCGGAACCGGCATGGGCGAATGGACGGGCGGTTCGGGCGGCACGACCGAGCCGACCTACGGCGGTCTTCTCGTCGCCGACGGCATGGCGCTCGAGGTGAGCGAGGCCGGGCTTGGCGAGATGTGGGGTGTCGAGCTCGTGTTCGAGCCGGCCAGCGTGCCCGCTCCGGGCGCGGTCGCCCTGCTCGCGCTCGCCGGCTTCGTCGCCCGCCGCCGCCGCTGATCCAAGCCGAGGCCTGCGTCCGCGAACCTGCGCGCGATCGCGCGGAGCATCGCGAACGCGCGCGCAGCGCCGCGAAACCCGAGATGCGGGCGAAGCACCGTCCCCGACGGCGGCGACGCTCGTCGCGCAGACTCGAATCGCGCAGAAATGAACCACCCCTTCCGGGGAAACGATCGATGCATGTGGCTTCGCGCGCCGGAAACGGCGCGCGCGGCTTTTACAATCGCGCCGTGCCGACCTTCGCCTACACCGCCCGCAGTGCCGACGGACGACGCGTCCGTGGACGCGCGGACGGCGCGAGCGAGTCCGCGGTGCTCGGCGACCTCGCCGCGCGCGGACTGACGCCGATCCGCGTCGAGCCCGCGCAGGCCGCGGGTCCGCGACG
>JBIIYI010000484.1:0-2672 GCA_044346895.1 Phycisphaerales bacterium | reverse complement strand
CAACGCGAACGGCGCGATCATGCTCACGGGGTGCGATTTCGCAGGAAACACCGCGCCACGCGGCGGCGGATTGTTCACGCGCGATGACGCGGCGATGGTGACGGATTGTGTGTTTAGAGATACGGCTCCGTGTGTGGGCGGTTGGTCAGGGCTTGGGATGTATGCCCTTGACTCAGACGCGACAGTTCAGTTGACGGAGTTTCGAGGACTTCATCTCAATGCGTGCAGCAGTGGAGATGTCATAAGTTTCGGAGCTGGTCTCCAAGTCATTGGCGCCAACTCTCAGGTACTAGTCGACTCGTGCATCTTCACGAATAATCGCGTCGCCTATATCGGCCGCGGCCGAGGTGGCGCAATCTCCATCGGGCAACCGGGCAACAACCGAGGAAGCTTGAGGATCGTCCGCTCTCAATTCCTCAACAACTTTGCCGACCTCGACGGCGGTGCCATCGCCATGCAGTCGACCGATCGGCTCGAGATCGACGGCGCGAATGGCGTGCCCTGCGTCTTTGAAAACAACTCGGCAAATCGCCACGGCGGCGCGATCTCCTTCAACGTCGACTGGGTCGACGCGGGCGCGCTCCTCGTCGACGAAGCGCAGTTCCGCAACAACGCGGCGGGTTCCTCGGGCGGCGCGATGTGGATCCGCCAGACCGGCGGATCCGGCCTGCGGGTGCTGACCGACTCTGTCTTCATCACGAACGCGGCCGCCAACGGCGGCGGCCTCTACCTCGAGGGGACGAATGGTTCGCGCAGCCAGCTCGCGCGCACCGTCTACTGCGGCAACGACCCGAGCGACATCCAGGGCTCGTACATCGACAACGGCGGCAACTGCTTCACCACCAGCTGCGCCGACGCCGACAGCAGCGGCTACCCGGATACCTGCGAGATCGAGATCGTCGACTGCAACGGCAACGCCATCCCCGACGACGAGGAACTCGCGGGCAACGACGCGAACAACGACCTGATCCCGGACGACTGCCAGAAGCGCTTCCTCGACTTCACGGGGCTCGAGTCCGAACTCGTGCCGATCGTGGGTGCGGGAACCTCCGGTGCGCCGGCGACGACCGCGCTCTGCTGGCGCGTCTATGCGAAGACGGTGAACCCCACGGCGTCGATCATCTGCGTCTACGGGAACGCGCAGCGTCCGCTCTCGATCTCGGCTCCGGGCGGCCTCTACCAGAACGGTTCCGGCGGCACGACCGTCGAGTCGATCTCCTGCACCGCGACGGGCTCGGTGCTGCGCGACAGCTACTTCACGATCGAGGCGACGTGCAGCGGGCAGATCGAGCTCCTCACGACGGCGGGTTTCCCGAACTTCGACGGTAGCGGCAACTTCTCGACCAACAACGGCGCGTACTACGTGACGCCCGGCGCCGCCGGAAGTTCGGCGGGAGCGGACAACCGCATCCTTCTGATGCAGCTCACGACGAATCAGGCGATCAAGCCGACCACCTCGATCAACCTGCTCGGACGCCACGGCGTGCCCGATCCGGAGGACGGCTGGTACGAGTGGCAGGCGTACGGCCTGGCGATTCCCGATCCGATCCTCGTCGACTGCAACGGAAACGGCACGCACGACGCGATCGAGATCGCGTCGGGCGCGGCGCTCGATGCGGATCGGAACGGCCTGCCGGACGCATGCCAGGAGTGCCGCGGTGACGTCGACGGGAACGGCGTCGTCAACATCGACGATCTCGTCGAGATCTTCATCGCGTGGGGCGATCCGAAGCCGGGCCCGGCCGACCTCAACAACGACGGCATCGTGAACGGCGGCGACCTCAGCCTGGTGCTCCAGGGCTGGGGAACGTGCCTCCCTCCGGCGTGATGCCCGACCGATGCGGACGATCCCGACCATCCTCTGCGCCGCAGCCGCGACGCTCACGGGCGCCGCAGGCGCGCAGTCGCTTGCGCTGACGCCCTCCGTGCACCCGCCGCAGTCGCAGCCGTTCGACGTGTTCGGCACCGACGTCGCCATGTGGTCGCCCATCTACTGCGCCGTCGGCGTGCGTGGCGCGGACACCGCCGCGAGCAACGCCGGCGCGGTGGACACCTTCGACCTGAAGGAGGGGATCTGGACCTACCGGCAGCGGCTGATGCCGCTCGGCCTCGCGTCGGGCGACCAGTTCGGTCATGCGATCTCCGCGACGGACGAGTGGCTGGCCGCAGGCGCCACGCGCCACGACGCCTCCGGCAGCGATGCAGGCGCGGTGTGGGTCTACCGCCGCGAGGGGCTCTCGTGGGTTTCGCCGCAGAAACTGATCCCGGGCATGGGTTCCGACGGCGCGCGCTTCGGCATGTCGGTGGGGCTCGGCGACGGACGTCTTGCGATCGGCGCCCCCGGAACGGCGCCCGGCGGCGTCGTGCATCTCTATCGGTTCGTCGAAGGGAAGTCGAACGGCGGCTGGGTGCTCGAGACGACGATCGCGAATCCGTCGCCCGCGGAGGGCGATCGGTTCGGCGAGTGCGTCGCGCTCGAGGGAGCGAGGCTGCTCGTCGCCGATCCGTTCGACGATGCAGTGGCGACCGATCGAGGCGCCGTCTACACCTACGTCCACGACGGCGGCGCGTGGTCGCCGGGATCCACGCTCGTGCCCGCGGTCTCCTCCGATCGGCAGTACTACGGTCGATCGATCTCGCTGCGCGGTACGCGTCTGGCGATCGGCGCGTAC
>JBIIYI010000083.1:0-9651 GCA_044346895.1 Phycisphaerales bacterium | reverse complement strand
GAAGTTGTCGAGATCGTCGAAGCAGTGCCGGTGGATCAGCGCGGCGAGCTCGCCGCCCGGCGACGAGAAGCTCCACGACTGGTCGACCACGACGGCGCAGTTCGTGCGGCGCACGCTCGCGACCACTGTCGGGAGATCGAGCGGGCGGATCGTGCGGAGGTCGATCACCTCGCACGAGATGCCCTCCTTCGCGAGGATCTCGGCGGCCTCGAGGCAGAAGTTGACCGGACGACCCCACGAGCAGAGCGTGCAGTCGGTGCCCTTGCGGCGGATCGCCGCATGGCCGAACGGGATGAGGTACTCGCCCTCGGGCACGTGGCCCTTGCTGCCGAGCATGCGCTCGCTCTCGAGGAAGAACACCGGATCGTCGTCGCGGATCGCGGTCTTCATCAGGCCCTTCGCGTCGGCGGGGCAGGACGGGATCACGATCTTGACGCCGGGCACGTTCGAGTAGAGGCCCTCGACGCACCAGGAGTGCGTCGAGCCGAGCTGCCCGCCGGCGCCGTCGTTGCCGCGGAAGACGATCGGGCAGCCCCACTGGCCGCCCGACATGTACAGCATCTTCGGCGCGTTGTTGAGGATCGGATCGGCCGCGACCAGCGAGAACGACCACGACATGAACTCGCAGATCGGGCGCAGGCCCATCATCGCGGCGCCGATCGCCATGCCGGCGAAGCCCGACTCCGAGATCGGCGTGTCGATGATCCGGCGCTCGCCGAACTCGGCAAGCATGCCCTTCGACACCTTGTAGGCGCCGTCGTACTGCGCGACCTCCTCGCCGAGGAGGAACACGCGCTTGTCCCGGCGCATCTCCTCGCTCATCGCCTCGCGGATCGCGTCGCGGAACTCGATCTCGCGCACGGCGCCGCCGAGGGTCTCCGGTTCGCGGAACACTGGATTCGACATCACGGCGGTCATACGAGGCCTTCCTTTCCATCCGTCGCGCGGAAGCTGCAGACGTTGGTCGAGCCTCCCGTGAACTCGGGCTGCGACGAGCCCGTGAAGCGGCCCCACGGCTCGACGAACACGTCGGTGTAGAGATCCGACAGCGGCGGCTCGGGCGAATCGTTCGAGAACTGGATCGCGTCGCGGACCTCCTCGCGGCAGGACTTCATGATCTCCTTGATCGTGTCGTCCGTCACCACGCCGTGATCGAGGAGCGCGCGCTCGTACTTCCCGATCGGATCGTTCGACTCATGGCGCTCCTCCTCCTCGCGCGTGCGGTACTTGCGCGGATCGGACATCGAGTGGCCCTTGTAGCGGTAGCACTTCATGTCGACGATCGCGGGGCGCGAGTTCTCGCGGCACCACTCGGCGAGCGCGTGCATGTCGTGGTAGACGGCGAGCAGATCCATGCCGTCGATCGTGGCCTCCTTGAGGCCGTGCGCGCGGCCCTTGATGCAGAGGTCGTGGCTCATGGTGGTGCCGCGGTGGATCGCGGTGCCCATCGAGTAGCCGTTGTTCTCGACGATGAAGATGACGGGAAGATCGAAGAGGCCCGCGAGGTTCATCGCCTCGTAGAACGCGCCCTGATTGACCGCGCCGTCGCCGAGGAAGGCGAGCGTCACGCGGCGGTTCCTGCCGCCGTTGACGACCTCATCCTCGTACTTCGTGCCGAACGCGAGACCCGCGCCGAGCGGGGTCTGCGCGCCGACGATGCCGTGGCCGCCGTAGAGGTTGTTCGGACGGTCGAACATGTGCATCGAACCGCCCTTGCCCTTCGCGCAGCCGCCGATCTTGCCGTACATCTCGGCCATGCACGCGCGCGAGGTCATGCCGCGCGCGAGCGCGTGACCGTGGTCGCGGTAGGCCGTGACGATCGGATCCTCGTGCTTCACCGCAGCAGTGCATCCGACGGCGACCGCCTCCTGCCCGATGTACACGTGGCAGAAGCCGCCGATCTTCTTCTCCTGGTAGCTCTGCATGCAGCGCACCTCGAACTCGCGGATGAGGTGCATCTGACGGAGCCACTGGACGAGCGTCGCCGCCGGGAGGCTCGGGAGCTTCCTCGGCTGGCCGTTGACCACGGGGGTCGGTGTAGGGGAAATCGACATGGTTGGAACTACCCCGCTTGATCCCGCCTTCACGAACCGCCCCGCGTGCGAGCGCCAGACATTCTGGCGCCGCGGAACGATCGAAGGCCTCAAGCACAGAGCCACCGCAGGCGGTGGCGAAGCGCGACGTTATACCCGAAACCGCAGGGTTCCCGCAAGGGAAAGCAGGGCGATGACGCAACGACGCGACCGCCGGAAAGCACGACGGCGCCGCAAGTTGCGGCGCCGTCGCGATCATCCGGTTCAGACGGTTCGACCGCCCGTTCGAGCGCCCGTTCAGCCGCCCTTCGTCTTGTCGTCGGCGTCACCCTCGGCAACGCCCCTCGCGGCGCCTTCCTTGGTCGCGGCGGCCTGCGCCGCGGCGTCGGACTGCTTGAGAGAGCGCGCCTCGAGGATGAGCACCGCCAGTTCGAGCTGCGGATCGATGCCCTTCGTCAGGAGGTCCTGCACGTCCGGACGCGGCTTCTGCTCCTCGGGCGTCTTCCATTCCTCGATCACGTCGGCGTTCTGACGGAGCGTGAGCGACTTCTCGATCTGCTCCGGGGTCATCTTCACGAGCAGATCGGGATTGACGCCCCAATCGGTCGCGCCCGGCTTCTTGTGGACGAGCCGCTGCTCGGTCTCGCCCGGACCCGGCGCGAGGTAGTAGTACTGCGTGGTGAGCTTGAGATTCGCCATCTCGCCCTCGCCGGCGCCGCCGCAGTCGTGCACGGTCTGCACCGAGCCCTTGCCGAAGCTGCGCTCGCCGAGCACGACCGCGCGGTCGTGCGCCTTGAGCGCGCCCGAGACGATCTCGCTCGCGCTCGCGGAGCCCTGATTCACGAGCACGACGAGCGGAAGATCCTTGAGGAGCGCGCGCCCCGGTTCGGCGTTCTTCTGGTAGCGCACGCGGCCGTTGCGGTCCTTGCAGCTCACGATCATGCCGCGCTCGATGAAGGCGTTCGAGAACTGCTCCGCGCTCGAGAGGAGCCCGCCGGGATTGTGCCGGAGATCGAGGACGAGGCCGTTGAGCTCGCGCTCGCGGCGCATCTCGCGCACCGCATCGAGGAAGTCGCGGAAGCTGTCCTCCTGGAAGCCGGAAAGGCGCACGTAGCCGATGCCGGACTCGGGAGCGACGAACCAGTCCCACACGGGCTGGCCCTTCTGGTCGAGCGCCTTCTTCCACCAGCCGTTCACCGAGCGGATCTTGATCTGCTCGCGGACGAGCTTGAGGTCGACCGGCTCCTCCGCGCCGTCGCGCTTCACCGAGAGCGTGACGATCTCGCCCGCCGGACCGGTGATCGAGTCGACCGCCTTGTTGAGGGTCCAGCCGACGGTCGACTTGCCGTCGACGGCGACGATGCGGTCGTCGCTCTTGACGCCCGAGCGCGCGGCCGGGCTTCCCTCGAGCGGATTGACCACCTGGATGTCGCGGCGGTCGTCGTGGCGGATGAGGATGCCGACGCCGACGAAGTTGCCGCGGATCGTCTGCTGGAACCGGCGGAGCTGGTCCGGCCAGATGATCTGCGTGTACTCGTCCTCGAAGCGCTTCGAGAGTTCCTCGAGCGCGCCGTCGCCGAACTCGCGGATGATGACCTCGTCGGGCAGCGCGGGGCCGGCGGCGTTCGCGGCGAGCACGTCGCGCAGGACCGCGCGGTAGGTGGGCTCGGCGATTGCGGCGCGGTCCATCGCCGCGAGCGACTCCTTCGAGCGCTTCACCGCGCCGATGAGGACGTTCGCCTTCTCGGGATCGGCGAGACCCTGGAAGTTCTCGCGCAGCATCGGACTGGTCGCGAGGACGCGCACCGACTCGAGGCCGCCCGCGACGAGCGGCTCCCAGCCACCCGCCGAGATGTGCGCCTCGGCCGCGAGTTCGAGCGCCGCCGTCAGCGTGCCGCGGGTGATGCCGTCGAGGGCTTCCTTCCAATCCTCGGCGAACGCCTCGTTGAACTCGGGCAGCGGCTTCTCGGGGTCGAACCGCTTCGCGTATTCGGCGCGGAGGCGCCAGAGTTCGCGCGGCGCGTACTGGGCGAGCAGCATGATGCGCTTGTTGACCTCGTCGAGCCGCGCGTCGTAGCGCCGGAACGTCGTCGCGTCGCCCGACTCCTCGAAGAGCGTCCGCAGCCGGAACAGGATCTCCTGCGCGACCAGCCAGTCGCCCGCTTCCTGCGCCTTCGCCTCGGCCACGCCCGCTTCGGCGACGAGCGCCTTCATCTCGGGCAGTTCGAGCGCGGCGGACCAGTTGTCGGAGAGCGTCTGCAGGCGGACCGCCGCGGTGAGCGCCTTCGTCACCTCGTGCTTCCCGCCCGCCGCCTTCATCTCCTCGAGGGCCTTGACACGGTCGGCCTCACGGATCTTGTCGTCCTCGTCGACGTGCGCGGCGCGCGCGGCGATGAAGTCGCGCAGGCGCTTCGTCTCGACCTCGGCGACCGAATCGGGGACGTTCTGGAGCGCACGCTCGACGGTGGCGAGATCGCCCGACTTCGCGGCTTCCCAGACGGTGTCCGACCAGCGGGCGACGTCCTCGGCGCTGGCCGTGGCACCGAAGCCCGCCGCGGCTCGAGTCGTCTCCGCGGCGAGGGCGTGCGCCGAGCCCACCGCGGCCACACCGAGGACGGACAACGCCGTCCCGAGCGCGAGGGCGGCGGGACGGCGGCAGGTGCGGATGAAGGTGTTCAGGCTCGACTGCATGGGGACTCCTACGGACTTGCTCGAGGATCGCGAGCGGATTGTCGGGACGGTTGCACGTTGCGGCACCGTCGTGCCGCGCCTTCCGACGGTGGCGCTCCCGGCCCTCCGGCAAGCACCCAACCATCGCACTTCGGACATCCGGGCCGCCGTGTTCAGAAGTGTCTCAGAAACTTGGCGAAGCCGGGTCCGTCGTGTACCGTTTCTATCGGTCGTCGGTGCAGAACCCGACGAACAAGTCGGGCCTTCGCCGGAGAACCGGCGGCGACCGGCCCCCGCATCCCGTTTCGCACCGCGCACCGGAGCCACCTTGGCCAACGATCCGACCCCTCCGATCCGGCCGGTACGTCCGAACGCCACGACGCCGGACGGACCCGACCCCGCGACGGGGAAGGACCGGATGCGCTCGGGAAGCGCCCCGGGCGCCGAGGGTTCGCGCGAGGGTTCGCGCGG
This sequence comes from Phycisphaerales bacterium, assembly GCA_044346895.1. Classification (GTDB taxonomy): domain Bacteria; phylum Planctomycetota; class Phycisphaerae; order Phycisphaerales; family SM1A02; genus QWPT01. The sequence goes on along the minus strand of JBIIYI010000083.1, from coordinate 4,477 downwards.
GGGTTCGCGCGAGGGGCCGGACTCCGACCCGATCGTGATCCGCATCGACGGGAACGCGGCCGACGCGCCCGTTCCTTCGAGAGAGCGGTCCCGACGGGGCCCATCCGCTGCGCCTGCACCCGCATCTGCATCTGCACCTGCACCTCCGCCCACCAAGAAGGCGCCCGCGGTCGCGCGGCCCGGCGCCGCCGGCATCGCGCACCCGCTCGGCGAGGATGCGGTTCTCTGCGCCAGTTGCGGCTACGACCTGCGCGGCTCGCTCTCGCGGCCGACGTGCCCCGAGTGCGGCGCGGTACTCCCGAGGCGTCGGAACGTTCCGATGAGTCGCAGCGCCCAGATCGAGCTGCGCGGCGAGGTCGTCCGCAACTGGACGTCCCTCGGGTTCCTCGCGCTCGCGCCGATTCCGCTGCTCTCGCCGATTCCCTGCATTCCCTGGTGGGGCATCGTCTGCTCGGTGGCGCTGGCGACCGCGCCCGGATTCCGACTCGCGGCGATCCGCAGCCTCGATGCCCTTCCGGCATCGCTGCGCGACGGCGCGCGCAGGGAGTCCGCTCGATTCATGCACACGCAGCGCGTCGAGGGCATCCTCGCGATCTGCATCTGCGTCTACGCCCTGCTCGCGACGTTCGGGATGATTCCGGCGAAGTTCGCGCTCCTCTACCGCGCGCTCGTCATCGCGTGGTGGTGCGTCGCGTGCGCGGGTCTCGTCGCGCAACTCGCGTACGGCGACGCGCTGGTCCGTCGGGCGGAAGGCGACATGGCGGCCCAGACCGACCTCTCGCGTTCCGCGCGAAGGCTCGTGCGCGTGGCCTTCGCGATCGCCGTCGCGGGCGCCGCCGCGGCGGGACTGGGCTGGCGGCTCCCGAACGGCGACCTTTCGGACTTCGTCGCGTTCACAGGTCTCCTGCTGCTTTCGGCGGCTTCATTGACGTTCGTCGTGGCGGCGCTCCGCATCCGAAGCCACGCGGAGCTCGTCGGCGAGAGTCTCTTCGAGAGCGACGTGCTTGCGAAACAGACCATCACGATGTCCGTGGCGGCCGAGAAGGCGGAGTCGGACCTCGATCTTCCGCGCGACTGGAAGCCGCCGCCGCCTCCGCCACCGCGCGGGGGGCGCGACGACGACGACGACGACGCGCCGATTCCGCTCGCGTGACCGTGCCGCGGCGCGTGCCAGACAGTGCATGCCAGGCAGTGCACGGCACGTGCCATGCAGTGCCAGGCACTGGGCGGCACATGCCGTGCACCGTCGGCTTCGGCCGCCAAACCGGATGCTGTCGCAGGATTCCCGCTCGCGCGACGGTGGCCGCGGTGCGTGCCAGGCAGTGCACGCCACGTGCCATGCAGTGCCAGGCACTGGGCGGCACGTGCCGTGCACCGTCGGTGTCAGGCCTGCCGCGCGCCGAACGCCTGCTCCGCCAGATCGATCGCGCGTCCGAGGGCCGACGCCTTGCTGATCGTCTCCTGCCATTCGGCCGCCGGATCGCTGTCGAGCACCACGCCCGCGCCCGCCTGCAGGTGCACAGTCCACGGCGCCCGCGCCCCGTCAGGCAGCGGGATCACCATCGTCCGCAGCGCGAGCGCGATGTCCATGTCGCCCGCGTAGCCGATCGCGCCGATGCCGCCCGAGTACGGCCCGCGCCGCGTCGGCTCGAGCTCGTCGATGATCTCGATCGCGCGGACCTTCGGCGCACCCGACACCGTGCCGACGGGAAGCGTCGCGCGCAGCGCGTCGAAGGCGTCGCATTCCGGGCGCAGCCGTCCCGTCACCGTCGACGAGATGTGCATCACGTGGCTGTAGCGCTCGATCTCCATGCAGCGCTCGATCGCGATCGATCCCGTCTCGCACACCCGGCCGATGTCGTTGCGGCCGAGATCGACGAGCATCACGTGCTCGGCCCGTTCCTTCTCGTCCGCGAGCAGCTCGCGCTCGAGCCGCGCATCGTCCTCCGCCGTCCGCCCGCGCGGACGCGTGCCCGCGAGCGGCCGGTTCGTCACGACGCCGCCGTGCACTCGGCAGAGGATCTCGGGGCTCGACGCCACGAGGATCGCGCCCTCGCCCTGCAGGTAGATCTGGTACGGGCTCGGGTTCACCACGCGCAGCGCGCGATAGAGGTCGAACGGATCCACGGAGGTCTTCCGTTCGAGCCGCTGCGAGAGCACGACCTGGAACGCGTCTCCGGCGCGGATGTACTCCTGCGCGCGGCGCACGAGCCCCTCGAAATCCCCGCGCTCGATGTTCGACGGCGGAACCTCGGGACGCCGCGCAAGATCGATCTCGATCGCGCCCGGCGCGAGGCGCGGACCTTCCGCCGAAAGCTGCGCCTCGAGCGCGTCGAGTCGATCGACGAGCGCCGCGAACGCCCGCTCGGGCGTCGGATGGTCGTCCACCCGGCCCGACACCACCGCGTGCATCGTCTTCGACACATGGTCGAACACGACGACGTCCTGGTAGAGACCGAAGTGGAGATCGGGAATGCCGCGGTCGTCGCGCGGCGCCTGCGTGAACGGCAGCTTCTCCGGCTCGAGGTACCGCACGCTGTCGAAACTGGCGAAACCGACGAAGCCGCCGTTGAACGCCGCGGGAAGCCCGAGCGGCGCGAGCGTGGCGGGCGACGCCGGGCGGAGCGGTGCGGCGAGTTCGCGCAGGACGGCGAGCGGATCGCGCGACTCGACCGTGCGGCGGGTCCGGCGTCGGTGATCGGTGATCGTGGTGGCGAACGCGCGCGACGAGAGTTCGAGCACCGGCCGCGCGCCGAGGATCGAATGCCGCCCGACGGTGGCGCCGTTCTCGACCGACTCGAACAGGAAGCTCGGCGCCGTGCGCTCGTCGGGAAGGACGAGCCGCCGATAGGCGAGCACCGGCGTCAGGCCATCGCTCATGAGTCGGCGCGAGAGGATGACCAGCGTCGATTCCGCGCGCTGCGCATCGAAGGAAGCCTTGAGGTCGTGCACGAGGGGGAAGGTAGCGGATCGCCGCATCCCGAACCGGACCACCAACGACGCGCGGTCGACGGGAACCGTCTACCATCGCCGCCCATGACGGCCTCTCCGTCCCGCTCCCCCGCCACCTCGAACGCCGCGCGCGCGACCGCCCCGGCGGCACGGCTCACGGGCATCCGCAAGACCTACTTCAAGCCCGACGGCTCGGTGCTGGTCGAGGCGCTGAAGGGGCTCGACCTCGTGATTCCGCGGGGCGAGTACATCGCGATCATGGGCGCGTCCGGATCGGGCAAGTCGACGCTGATGAACATCCTCGGCTGCCTCGACCGCCCCACCGGGGGCGTGTACGAACTCGACGGCGCGGCCGTCGAGAGCCTCGGCGACGACGAACTCTCGCGCGTGCGCGGCCAGAAGATCGGATTCGTCTTCCAGGCGTTCAACCTGATCTCCGAACTCTCGATCGCGGAGAACGTGGAGGTGCCGCTCCTCTACCAGGGGATGTCGGCGCCAGAGCGCCGCGCGCGCGCGCACGACGCGCTCCGCATCGTCGGGCTCGAGAACCGGACCCACCACCGCCCGCGCGAACTCTCGGGCGGCCAGCAGCAGCGAGCCGCGATCGCGCGCGCCCTCGTCGGCAACCCCGCGATCCTCATGGCCGACGAGCCGACCGGCAACCTCGACAGCCACACCGGCGCGTCGATCCTCGAGACATTCGAGAAGCTGCACGCCGAGGGCCTCACCCTCATCATGGTCACGCACGACGACCGGATCGCCGATCGCTGCCAGCGCGTCGTGCGGCTCAAGGACGGCGAGCTCGAGAGCGACCGCGACGGCGGCGGCCGGCTCCGCGGCGCGGAGGCCGCGCGGTGAGGAGCACGCAACCCGGTCGCGGCTGGGTGCGCTTCGAGGACCATGCGCGCGTGGTCGGGATCGATCCCGGCACGCGCATCGCGGGATACGCGGTCGTCGACTTCGACCGCCGGGGATCGGCGTCGATCGTCGATGCGGGGATCTTCCGGCTCGACGCGGACGCCACGCTCTCGACGCGCATCCGCCAGCTGCACGAGGACGTGACGGAACTCCTCGCGGAGCATGCGCCGACGCACATGGCGCTCGAGGCCGTCTTCTCCCACGTCGAGCACGCGCGCACCGCGATCCAGATGGCGCACGGGCGCGGCGTCGTGCTGCTGGCGGCCGAACTGCGCGGGATTCCGGTGGCCGAGCTCCCGCCCGCGGAGGTGAAGCGCGCGCTCACCGGGAAGGGCAACGCGACGAAGGCGCAGATGCAGCGCGCGGTCATGTCCCAGTGCGGGCTTGCGGAAGTTCCCGATCCGCCCGACGTCGCCGACGCGATCGGCATCGCGCTCTGCGGCGGACGCCGCCTGCGGGGTGTCGCGTGAGGCGCGCGACGCATGCACGCGCAGCGCGCGTCGCGCGGCGTCTCGTGACGCTGCTCTTCTCCGGCGCGCTTGTCCCGGGCGTGGTCGCAGGATGCGCGGCGCGCGAGCACCGCACCTCCGACGAGATCCGCGCCGGC
>JBIIYI010000482.1:0-2682 GCA_044346895.1 Phycisphaerales bacterium | reverse complement strand
CGGTTCCTCCTCGACCACGGGCTGTCGAACGCGGACCCCTTCGTGCGCACGCCGATCGAGTACCCGTATCCGATCTACCACACGAACATCCTGCACGCGCTGTGCGCGATCGCGTCGAAGCTGCTCGCGCTCGATCCGGTGACGGTGTGGTTCAACACGCTCGCCGCGTCGCGGCTCATGATCGCATCGGGCGTGGCGTATCTCGCGTGGGCAGCCGTCGGAGGTGCTTGGGCGCCGTGGATCGCGGCGCTGATCGTGGTGGTCAACCGCGGTCCGTATCCCTTCACGCTCTATCCGAACCAGCTCGCGCCGTGGGCGTTCATGCCGATCGCGATCGGCGCGACGCTGCGCGCGCTGTGGCCGGCTTCGCGCGCACTCGCCGTGGCGTCGGGTGATCCCGCAGCCGCGGCCTCCGAGGCCTCCGAGGCCGTGGATTCCGGCGCGAGGCCGGCGATCTGGCGGACGCTCGCGATGGTCGCGCTGCCGACCGCGCTCGTCGGCATGCTGCATCCCCTCTACGCGGGATTCCTCTTCGTGGTCGCGGCGCCCGTCGTCGCGCTGGTCGCCGCGTGGCGCGTGGTGCATCGCGTGCGGCGAGCACCCACGGGATGCGTGCGCACGGCGCTCGTCGTACTCGCGGGCGTCGCCGTTCCCTCGCTCGCGTTTCCGATCGCGTCGAAGGCGCTCACCGCGCCGCCGGTCGACGAGGTGCTGCTCTGGGCCGCGAACCAGGTCGATGACGGCGTCGTGCGGGGGGCCGGCGCCGAGGCGGCGCCCGCGAGCGTCGACGAGGAGGCCTCCGCAGATCCGCTCGGCGTGGCGCCGAAGCCGAAGCGCCCGCCGAAGCCGCCGCCGCGGCTCGTCCGTCCGCAGGACGGCTTCGACTTCTACGAGCGCGGCGACGACGACTGGATCGCACGGCGCTTCGGCCGCGGCTTCACCGGCGGCTGGAGCGGAATCGTCGCGTGGCGCGCGTGGCTTGCGGCGATCGGGATCGGCGTCCTCTGGTGGTCGCTCGCGCGCCGTGGGGGCCGCGCGCCCGTCGCGCTTCTCGCGCTCGCGGGCATGGTGGCGATGGTGCTCGTCGTCACGATGATCCCGCCGCTCTGCACGGCGGCCCTCAAGGTGCTCGGCGCGCAGTGGGTGCTCGGGCGCTTCGAGATGATCGCGTTCGTTTTCTGGATTCCACTGGGAATCCCGGCGATCGCGGCCGCGGTCGAGGCATGGCGGCGATGGACGTCGACGGAGGCCTTCGCGCTCTCCTCCGCGTGCGCGTGCGCCGCGCTGCCCGTCGCGAGCCTGCACGCGTCGCAGTCGAAGCCCTACACGTGGAGCACGTACATCGATGCGGCATTGAAGAGCGAGGGCGTGCGCAACGGCCGCCAGTACGCGGGCCTCGTCCGGCAGAAGGCGTGGATGGACGAGGCGATTCCGCGCGATGCGATCGTGCTCGCGGGTCCGCTGACGGGCACGTGGATCTCGATGCTGCACGGCGCCGACACGGTCGCGAGCGAGCGCTCGAGTACGGGCATCGCGTCCGGCCGCCTGCGCCGCGAGCATGTCGACGAGATGTTCGACCCCGTGACCGACGAGGCCCGGCGCGCCGAACTCTTCGATCTCTACGGCGTGACGCACGTCCTCACGCGCGGCCGCACGCCGTCGTGGGCGCGCTACTGGACGGTCGGCGGAAACCGTCGTCACGGTCACGTCGTGCTGAAGCTGCGGCCGAAGCCCGACGAGAGCCTGATGTGGATGCGCGGGATCGACGTCGCGCGCGCGCAGCTCGATCGCGGCAACGCCGACGGCGCGATCGCGAGCCTGCGCGAGGTGCTCGCGGAGCACCCCGACGCCGCCGACGCGTGGTTCACGCTCGGCGTGGCGCTCGCGCGGAAGGGCGAGCACGAGGCGTCGCTGCAGCCATTCATCACCTGTGAATCGCTCGAGCCCGCGGACCCGGTGCATCCCCTGATGCATGGAAACGCGCTCGCGGCGCTCGGACGCTTCGACGAGGCGCTCGCGAGCTTCGAGCATGCGTCACGGCTTGCAGGCGAAGCAGGCGACCCCTTCGCGGGCGCCGCGGCCGAGTTCAACCTCGGGAACGCGCTCTACGAACTCGATCGCGTCGACGACGCGCTCGCCGCGTACGAGCGCGCGCTCGCGCTCGATCCGGCGCACCTGAAGTCGGCGACCGCGCGCGGCTGGCTCCGTCAGGACCTCGGGCTCGATCCGATCGAACCCGCCGAACCCATCGAACCCACTGAACCCTCGACGAGCCCCGCTCCGTAGGCGACGTGCATCGAGGCCTGCACGCGCCTCGCGTCGCCGGCGAACATGCCGACGACGCGCTCGCACGCGCCGATCGCGATCCACGCGATGCCCTTCGCGAGGTTGCGCGTCACGGCGAACGCCGCGCGCGGCGTGTCGCGCTCGATCGCCGTGACCGAGCGTCCGATCGCGCGCATGCGGCGCGCGAGCCACGCGGGATCGACGCGCTCCGCGGGCACGTGCTCGACGGGCGGATCCTCGGCGCACCAGACGATCTTCGCGCCCGTCGCCGCGAGGCGCGCGAAGAAGTGGCGGTCCTCGCCCTGCGTGAATCGTCCGTCGAACCAGCCCGGAAGCCGCGCGAGAAGCGATGCGTCGAAGAGGACGTTGCCTGTGAACGCCCACGGGCGTACGGTG
>JBIIYI010000481.1:0-2685 GCA_044346895.1 Phycisphaerales bacterium | reverse complement strand
GGCTCGTGTCGGCCTCCGCAGCGACCACCGCTCCGGGCGAGTCGGCGCCCGAGGTCGCGTCCCGGTAAGGTCGTAAGGTCGCACGGGAGGCGATCCGAGTCGTCCTGCAACCGGACCGCCCCGCCAACTGCCACACCGAACTGCCCTTTCATCGCCAAAAACGACCGCCCCGCATGCATCGCATGCGGGGCGGTTCTTGAGCGCGACCGGCAGGAGTCGAACCTGCAACCCCGAGCTTCGTAGGCTCGTGCTCTATCCAGTTGAGCTACGGTCGCAACCGGGCCGGGAAGTATACAGAGTTCCGCCGCGCCGTAAAGGGCTTCCGTCGCCGGGACGCATCGGACCGAGGTCGCCTGGTCGGCCGGAACGGGGCCTCTGCGCGACCCGTCTGCGCGACCCGGTGGTCTGGCCACCGCCTAGGTCAGGCGCACGGCCCCCAGGCGCTGAGGAGGGCCGACAGGTCGGCCGCGTCCACCAAGCCCGATCCGTCGATGTCCGCCGAGCCCGCGCCCCCCCAGTCGCCCAGCAACTGGGCGAGATCGGCCGCGTCCACCGAGCCGTTTCCATCGAGGTCCGCCGGACACGGCGGCGGCGGCGGGAGCTGCTTCTCGAAGGCACCGCGATCGACGATCGGGGCGGTGCCGGAGCCGGTATCGACCACGGTCGGATCGTTGACGAACCTGGCGTTCCGGTCGAAGTCGAGGGTGGTTCCCGCAGGGACGACCGAGTTCGAACCCGAGTCGATCGCAGGCGAGGCCGCCTGCAGGCGGAAGTCGCGCGACGCGAGATTCACGAACGTGGGATCGACGTTGAGATTCGCGGTGCCCGCGAGCCCGCCCTGCACGATCGAGTAGGTCACGGTGTTCGTTCCGCCGGACGCCGCGATCTGGTTCGCCGCGGTCGTTCCGCCCGGACCCGAGTTGCCCCACATGATGCAGTTCGCGAAGGTCGACGACCCGCTCGTGTTGATGATGCCACCCGCGAGACTGGTGGCGGTGTTGGCCGCGAACGTGCAGTTGCGCGCCGTCACGGTGCCAGAGTTCCCGATCCACAGGGCGCCGCCGCCGTTGGCGCCGGTGGCCGTGTTCGCCGTGAAGACGCAGTTCGTGTAGCGGGTCTGCGAGACGCCGAAGGTTTCGCAGGCGCCCGCTCGCGCCGCAGTGTTGCCCTGGAACCAGCAGCGTTCGAACGTGACGGTCGTCGTGTTCATGTCGAACGCGCCGCCGTAGGAGCCGCCCACGTTGTTCTCGAAGCGGCAGTCGGTGAACGTCGCGCCCGCCTGCAGGACGTACACCGCGCCGCCGCCGAAGGTGCAGCGATTCGCCGTGAAGGTGCAGTTGCGGATCGTCGGGCTTCCCGAACCGGTGACGATGAGCCCGCCGCCCTTGTCGTAGTTGGAGGCTGTGGCGCCGTTGGCGTAGCCGCCGCGGATCGTGAAGCCGTCGAGGACGGCCGTCGCGGTCGCAGCGGATCCGACGAAGACGTGGTAGCTGTTGTCGGTGAGGTTCGCGGAACCGTTGTCGTTGCCGAGGAGGTCGCCGGTCACGACGCACGGGTTCGCCGCGATATCGCGCTGCGCGAGCTTCGATTCACCACCCGCGAACCCGCCGTAGATCGCGACGCCGGTCTTGAGCGTCAGGAAGACGGTTCGCGTGGTGCCGGTGGTCGGCTTGTACGTGCCGTCTGCCACCCAGATCTGATCGCCCGAGACGCTGGCCGAGAGCGCCGCCGCGAGGCCACCCACCCCCTGGTAGGCATCCGTCCACGAGGTGCCGTTGTTGGCACCGCTCGCGAGGTTCGCGTCGACGTAGCGGATGGCCGCACCGGCTTCCGAAACAGTCACAAGTGCGGCGAACGAGATCGAGCCGATGAGGGTACTCTTGGACGTGAACGGTCTGGTCATGGTTGCTTCCGGGGCCCTGCTGCATGGCAGCGGCGTGGTGCCTTCCCGCCTTTGTCCACTGTCTTTCGTGGAGCCGGGCCCGGCGAATGTAGCCGCAGGCCGCGCGAAGGCGATGCGTTCGTCAGCTTTCACGCGGTTTCGAGTGTTCCCTAAGAGTTTGCGGACCTGTCATGCGTGATCCGAGGATTCGGGCAACCCCTCCCGGCGACGAGGTCGTGCACGACCCCGAGCCACGCCCGGCGAGCCAGCCGCCTGCGGAGGGCGGTGGTGCGTCCACGTCCTCGGGCCGGACCCGCGAACCGCCTCGAGCCTCGGGAGGCGGAGTGGTGCGTGATGCGGGCCATGATGCGGCCCATGATGCGGGCCATGATGCGGCCCATGATGCGGGCCGTGATGCGGGCCATGACGCGGGCAAGGACGCAAGCAAGGATGGCGGCCAGGCGCTTCTCGGGCGAGCGCTCTTTGAACCACCGAAGCGTCCCTACGCCGCCTGGTTGCGCATCCTCCTTACGGTCCTCGGGGTGATCCTCGTGATCGCGGGGATCGCGCTTGGTCCGATTCCGGTGATTCCCGGCTTCCCGTTGGTGATCGCGGGCGCGCTCATGCTGTCGGCCTCGAACGGCACCGCGCGGCGCGGCATGAACTGGCTCGAACGCCTGCTACCTGAGTCTTCGCGGATCAGGATCCGCCGGCTGCTGAGACGCCAGCCGCCGAGTGCCACAGCAGATGCCACGACGGAAGCCACGACGGAAGCCACGAAGCAGGCGCCGCCACCCGCGTGA
>JBIIYI010000480.1:0-2694 GCA_044346895.1 Phycisphaerales bacterium | reverse complement strand
CGACGCGCGGCGCCTGCTCGACGCGCGCGCGCTTCCGTCAGGCCACCTCCGCGCACGCGCGCGCAGCGTGATCTTCCTCTACATGGACGGCGGGCCGTCGCAGGTCGACACGTTCGATCCGAAGCCGCGGCTCGCGGAGTTCCACGGCAAGCCGTTCCCGATGAAGACGGCGCCGACGCAGTTCAACAACAACGGCAGCACGCTCGCGTCGCCGTGGAAGTTCAACCGCTACGGCGAATCGGGACTGCCGGTGTCCGATCTCTTTCCGAACGTCGCGCGGATGGCGGACGAGCTGTGCGTGGTGCGCTCGATGACGAGTTCGTTCAGCGAGCACACGAACGCGAACTACTTCCTCCACACCGGGCTCGGGATTCCCGGGCGTCCGTCGATGGGCGCGTGGGCGTCGTACGGCCTCGGCAACGAGAACGACGACCTGCCCGGGTTCGTGGTGCTCGAGGGCGGCCTCGTCCCGCCGGGCGGGCTCGACTGCTTCTCCGCGGGATTCCTGCCCGCGCGGCATCAGGGGACGGTGATGCGTCCGACGGGCGAGGCGATCGCCGACGCCGACCCGAGCGATCCGGCCGACGCGCAGTCGCGCAAGCGCCAGCTCGTCGCGCGGCTCGATTCCGCCTTCGCGCACGAGGTTCCCGCCGAGGCGATCGAGAGCGCGATCGCGAACCACGAGCTCGCCTACCGCATGCAGGCGGCGGTACCGGAACTCGCGTCGCTCGATGGCGAGAGCGCGGAGACGAAGGCCCTCTACGGCTTCGACGCGCCGGACGCGGCGACGCGCGTCTACGCGCGCGAGTGCTGCCTCGCGCGGCGGCTCGTCGAGCGCGGCGTGCGGTTCGTCGAGGTGACGTGTCCGCGCACGAACGGCGACCGCTGGGACCAGCACAGCGACCTGCGCGCAGGGCACGAGGGCAACGCCCGTGCGGTCGATCAGCCGATCGCGGCGCTCCTCATGGATCTGAAGCGGCGGGGGCTGCTCGAGTCGACGCTCGTCGTCTGGGCTGCGGAGTTCGGACGGACGCCGTTCGCGCAGGGTTCGGATGGGCGCGACCACAATCCGTTCGGATTCAGCGTGTGGATGGCGGGCGGTGGCGTGAAGGGCGGCACCGCGATCGGCGCGACCGACGAGTTCGGATACCGCGCGGTCGACAGGCCCTACGAGATCCACGACCTGCATGCGACGATGCTGCACCTGATGGGGGTCGACCATCGCCGGCTGACGTTCCGGTCGGGGGGGCGCGATCACCGCCTGACGGACGTGCACGGCAAGCTGATCGAGGACGCGATCGCGTGAGTTCTGCCTCACGGGGCGATAACCTTCGAGGCCGTGTGGGTCTGCGTGAGTTCGCGCGTACGTTGAGAAGTGCGTTGGGCAGTGATCGCGTCAGACTGTACTCACCAAGTCGATCTGCCGAGCGGCGGAGCGCGCGTTACGAGGCGAGAGTTTCTCACTCCGCAACGAGGCGCTCCAAGTCACTGAACGATGTCGCCGACCGTCCGATCCTCGGAAGCACCAGAAGTTTTTTCAAAGCCGATCGAATCCAGTGCGGGAAGCCGTGAATCCCGTCGCATGGCTAGTGGAGAAATCAGCCCGATGATGATGCTATCGAAGTTCTTTCTGGCTGCCCTATTGGTGGTTGCAGCCCTCTTTCCCAGCGTTGCGGCGGCTCAAGTCGTTCCCACGAGTTACTGGATGGACCGTGGGAATTGGTATTACTGCTCTGACGAGGACCACAACGGCTCGGCGTCCGGCACCTGTTTCACCATCGGGTGCAAGCCCGAAGTCGACTATCCCGAGGAATGCGACAGCCAGGGTTACGGCAGCGGAACTGCAAGCGTTGGCCCAAACCGCATTGAGTTGACCCTCAACGTCCATGGCAATGCATGGGCTTCTCAATCCCTCCAGTTCACACTTGAGGCAGATTGCTGCGTGACCTATGACGTCGAAGCTTCCGGGGCAACTCAATGGCATGTTTCCTTCTTGAACCCAGACGAGGCGAATCATCGCTCTGGTAAGGTCAGCGTCCCAGCGGGCTCCTACTCCGCCTCGCTCTCAACTGAGTTTTGGGACGAGTACACGAGTATTGTGCTCGTCTTCGATTACGAGTTCTGCGACGAGGATTGTGATGCCGACGGGCAGGTTGACTCGGACCAGATCACGCGTGGCAGTGCCCCCGATGTCAATGGCAACGGAGTGCTCGACGTCTGCGACTTTCGAGCCGGTGACCTCAATCTGGATGGAGTCGTTGGATCGGCAGACCTAACGCTGCTGTTGGGCGCTTGGGGAGGCACGTTGCCCGAGATCACCGACCTGACCGGCGACGGCGTTGTGAACAGTGCCGATCTGTCGTTCCTGCTCTCGAAATGGAACACGTAACGCGTAAGAAGTGGTGTGCCCGACTCGCGGCCTCAGCCCTTGCGGCCGCGGCGGTCCTCCTTCGAGCCGGGCTTGGGACGAGACTTGTCGCGGCCGGTCTTGCCCTTGCGGCCGTGGCGCGGACGCGGCTCGAAGTGACGGCCCTCGTCCTCGTCCTCGTCCTCGTCCTCGTTCATCTGCCGCGCGCCGGCGTCGCCCGAGCGTGCGAGATCGCCCTCGACCTCGATCGCCGCGCGGCCGAACTTCACGATCTCGAGCGTCAGCTGCCGGCCGCGCAGGTCGATCGCGGAGATCCGCACGCGGAT
>JBIIYI010000479.1:0-2695 GCA_044346895.1 Phycisphaerales bacterium | reverse complement strand
ATGGAGACTCCGATCGGCGCGCTTCCCGTCGATCGCAGCGAGTTCCCGCACCTCCGGCGCGCGATCGAGGCGTGCCTCGCGGAAGGGACGGGCGAGACCGCCGCGCTCCTCTGCGACGTCGCGCTGTCGCCCGCGAATCCGATGCCGATGCGCGTCGAGGCGCTCGAGGCGCTCGGCGCGTGGAAGGATGGCGCACCGCGCAACCGCGTGAACGGCGCGTATCGCGTGCTCGCCACAGCCGGTCGCGACGAAGCGGGCTTCAAGGCGATCCTTGCGCGCAAGCTCGCGCCGCTCGCCGAGAACCCCGATCCGACGCTGCGTTCCGTCGCGCGCGACGTCGCCGCGAAGCATGGCGTCTCGCTCGACCCGGAGGCTGCGCTGCGCGCGGTATCTGACGCGCGGCTCTCCCCCGCCGAACGCGTCTCGAGCCTCCGCTCCCTCGTCGGCGACAACGGCGGGCGGCTCGGTTCGGCGCTCGACGCGGCGCTCGCGTCGGACGTCGCCGAACTCCGCGCCGAGGCGCGCACCGTGCTTCGCGAGTCGAACGACGCCCGTGCGCTCGCCGCGCTCTCCGACGCGGCCGAGCACGGCACGACGATCGAACGGCAGCGCGCGATCCGCGACCTCGCGTTCTTCGGCGCCTCGGCCGACGCGGCGCTCGCGCCGATCGCGCAGCGGCTTGCGGACGGTTCGCTCGATCCGGCGCTCCGCCTCGAGATCGTCGAGGCGGGCGGCGCGCGCACCGATGGTCCGGTCGCCACCGCGCTTGAACGCTGGAAGTCGAGCCTCGGCGGCGACGCGACGGCGCGCTACGAGTCGCTCACCCTCGAGGGTGGCGATGCGGCACGCGGCCGCAACGTCGTCCTCTACCACATGAGCGCCGTCTGCATGAAGTGCCATGCGATCGGCGGTTCCGGCGGCGATGCGGCGCCCGCCCTCGATGGCGTCGCCTCGCGCGGCGACGCGCGCTATCTCCTCCATTCGCTCGTCAATCCGAACGAGCGCATCGTCGAGGGCTACGCGAACGCCGGCGCGAGCGCGATGCCCGCGATGGGAAGCGTCCTGTCCGACGGCGAGATCCGCGACGCGATCGCCTATCTCAAGACGCTGAAGTAGTGCCGGCGTCCGACGTCCGATGAAGGCGCTGAAACGGAACAGGCCCCGCGCGTGCGGGGCCTGTCGTTCGTCGGTCGAGATCGTCGTGGATGCATGCGTCGATGCATGCGTCGTTCAACGCCGGCGGCGCCGCGCGACTGCGGCGAGCGCCACCAGCGCGATCGCGCCCGGCGCGGGTACGGCGCTCGGTGCGCCTGCCGAGTTGAACACCCATCCGTCCCACGAGCCGTTCGACACCGCACGGTCGCCGAACCCGATGAACGACTCGGTCCATCCGTCGGCGGCCGCGGCGCGCGTCCAGTAGTGCCAGTAGTCGAGGTAGTCGGGCGGCGTTCCGTAGCCCGAGTCCGAGTCGGCTCCGACGGTGATCCCGGTCACGAAGTCGCCGAAGCTGTAGGTGTCGAAGGTGTACGAGAAGAAGCCCGGCTGCGCGGAACCGATGATGGCGAAGAGCCCCTTCCCCGTCATGGCGCCGTCGTAGCGCACCTCGTAGAGATACGTGTTCGCGTTCGTGAACTGGAACTGGACGAAGCTCGCGCTCGCGCCGCTTCCGACGACGAAGCTGTCGACGAGCGCCGCATGCGCGCTGTCGGCGACGGCGACGAGCGCCGCGATCGATGCAACCGCTCCCGCGTGGAACGGGGAAGGACGGGACGGACGAGATCGGGACGATCGGGGACTTGCGCACCTCATGTGCGACTCCTTCTCGCGGCATGAGCGGCCGCGCTTGCCGCGGCTCCGACGCGGCGAACAACCAAACCCGTCTCCGAGGAGGTTCCCCTGCGCCATGTCCGCAAGCCTGATGCGTTCGCGAAGAGGCGATGCGCAGCGGCAGGCGACCAGGCCTCAGGAGCGGAGGCAGGAAGTACGACGCGCACGGGACTCGACCCGACTGTGCCGGCCGTCGCGCGATTGCGACCGGCCGGTTCACGGTGACGCCTTCGTGGCGGATTCACACCGCCTTCGGAACCGTGCGCGTGTCCGGAGCATCCGGACCGCGCGAGTGTAACGGCGATGCGACGTCTCGGGAGTCGATCGTCCGGAGGCCCGCGGACCTTGGTCCGGGCCCTCGGCCCACCGCGCGGTCGAACGCCGCTACCGCACGCCCGGAGGGCGCTTCGCAAGGAACGCAGCGACCTGATCGGCGAATGCCGTCGCGTCCCGTCCACCGACGGCGCGCGCATCTCGTTCCATGCGCTCGATCTCGGCGCGCGCTTTCTCGTCGCCACCGACGAGCCGCACGGCCAGTTCGAGGAAGCGCGTCCCCGGGTCGTTCGGGGCGAAGTTCTGCAGTGTCTCGACCGCCGCGCGTGCGTCCGCGAATTCGCGCGCGTCGGGCGCGATCTCGATCACGAGCCGTAGGTATCCGAGCGCGGCGCCGACGAGGACGCGATCACTTGAGAAGAACGGACGCCACGAGAGCGACCGCCTGAACTCGCGCCTCGCCTGCTCGGTGTCTCCCGTCTGGACGAGGAGCGATCCGAGGTTCGCCATCATGTCGGCGTTGCGCGGATCGACGACGAGGATCGCACGGCACTGGAGGATCGCCTCGTTCGTGTCGGCGCGCGCGATCGCGAGA
>JBIIYI010000478.1:0-2705 GCA_044346895.1 Phycisphaerales bacterium | reverse complement strand
CCAGCACTTCACCATCGGCCAGCGGAAGGGGCTGCGGGTTCCGGCGGCGATCCCGCTCTACGTGCTTCGCAAGGATCCCGCGCGCAACGAGGTGGTGGTCGGGCCGAAGTCGTCGCTCGAGGTGCGCGCGGTCGATGCGGGCGAGGTGGTCTGGTACGCGGAGCGCACGGACGTCGCATGCACGGCGCAGGTCCGCGCGCACGGCGCACCGATCCCCGCGCGCGCCGCGCTTCGGGACGGAACGCTGCGCGTCGAATTCGAGCGTCCGGAGCCGGGCGTCGCGCCGGGACAGGCGGTGGTGTGCTACGACGAGGAGGAGCGCATCCTCGGCGGCGGCTGGATCCGCGCGACGCGCGGGTAGCGGCCCGGGTGCGGCATGGGTGCGGCATGGGTGCGGCATGGGTGCGGCATGGGTGCGGCATGGGTGCGGCATGGGTGCGGCATGGGTGCAGCCCGGGTCGAGGTGCCACCCAGATCCATGCAGTGCACGGCACATGCCACCCAGTGCCAGGCACTGGGTGGCATGTGCCGTTCCCTGCCTGGCACCTCCGGAGCACGATGCGTCCGCGGATGGCTACGTCGGATGGCTCCGCGGGCATCTGGATGTCAGGCTCGGACCGCAGGGGGTGCGCTGGAGCGTGCACGGCATATGCCATCCAGTGCCTGGCACTGGGTGGCATATGCCGTGCACAGGCGGGGATGGGCGGCACTGCGTGGCACCCGCCCGAGCATCGCCCCCGCTCCGCGGTATCGTGCCCCCGTGATCTACGCCGGCATCGATGAATCTGGCTACGGCCCGCTGCTCGGCCCGCTTTGCGTGGGCGCGAGCGCATTCCGCCTGCCCGATGGCATCGCGCCCCTCGACGCCGACGGTGCGCCCGACCACGCCGCCCTCGACCTCTGGAAGCGGCTCGAGCTCGCCATCTGCCGCAAGCCGAAGGACTCCCGCCGCCGGATCGCCGTCGCCGACAGCAAGAAACTGAAGAGCGCGGGCAAGCAGCCGCTCGTCCACCTCGAGCGCGGCGTCCTCGCCTTCGTTCCCGGCGGCCCGTATCTCGACGATCGTGCGCTGTTCGCCGCGCTGGGAGTCCAGACGCGCGTCGCGCGCGCGACGCCTTGGCACGCGCAGGCTCGCCCGATCCCGGTCGACCAGACCCCCGACGGCATCGCAATCGCCCGCAACCTGCTCGCGCGTGCCTGCGCCGACGCCGACGTCTCCGTCGAGCGGCTCGCCGTGAGCGCCCTCGACCCCGAGGACTTCAACGCACTCCACGGCTCGCTCCGCAACAAGGCGCGCGTCAACATGTCGCTCGTCTTCGCCGCGCTACGGGCGCTCGACGACCTCCGCGACGGCGCGGCCGCCTTCATCGCGATCGACCGTCAGGGCGGGCGCGCCTCGTACGGCGCGGAACTCGAGGCCCACGTCGCCCGGGGCGAGAAAGTCCGGATCCTGCACGAGGATCTCGAGCGCTCGACCTACGAGATCGGCGAAGGCCTTCTCGTCAGTTTCGAGGTCGCGGCGGAGGACCGGCACCTCCCGGTGGCGCTCGCCTCGATGGCGGCGAAGTACGTGCGCGAACTCTCGATGGCGCGCCTGAACGCCTACTTCTCGGCCTTTCTCCCCGAGGTCGCCCCGACCGCCGGGTACGTCGAGGACGGTCGGCGCTACCTCGCCGAGGTGAAGCCGATCCTCGCCCGCGAGGGGATTCCCGAGGGCGATTTCGTGAGGGTCGTGTGAAGACGATGTCGCCACGAAAGTGATGCCGCTCTTCGCGGGTCCCGGAGGCGAGACCGGGCGCGCGACGGCGCGACCCGCCCCCCTGCACGGCGGCTGCGGTTCGAGCCGCTCACGCCCCACGCCACCTCCGCGTGGCCGGCATGCCGGAAAGTCCATGCAGCCCGGCTATTGCATTGCACAGGGCACTTTCCTACACTGATCGACTCGGCCGAGTTTTCGGCCGCTTGCTTCGGTCACGCCAGTCTGGAACCCTCGGAACACGCCCCTTGCCCCGCGACTCCGAATCCTCCCACGCCGTCGTCGAACCCTGCGCCTGCCTGCGCCTGGGGTCGTCGCCGCGCGACTGGTTGAGGTAGGCGACGGGCCGCGCACCGCGCGGCATGACGCCCGCCCCACGACCCCGACCACGTCCATTCCGGTTCAACCGCCGCCTTGCGGCGATCCGTTCATCCCCACCGCCGCGCCCGACGGCCCGGCACTTCCTCAGGAACAAGTCATGGCTACCGATCTCACCAAGGTCCGCAACATCGGCATCTGCGCGCACATCGACGCAGGCAAGACCACCGTCTCAGAGCGCATCCTCTTCTACACCGGCCGCAACTACAAGATCGGCGAGGTGCACGAGGGCATGGCGACCATGGACTTCCTCCAGGAGGAGCAGGAGCGCGGCATCACCATCCAGTCGGCCGCGACGACCTGCCCGTGGGAGAAGGACGACGTCAAGTACAAGATCAACCTGATCGACACCCCGGGCCACGTCGACTTCACCATCGAGGTCGAGCGCTCGCTGCGCGTCCTCGACGGCGCGTGCGCCGTGTTCGACGGCAAGGAAGGCGTCGAGGCGCAGTCGGAAACCGTGTGGCGTCAGGCCGACCGTTACGGCGTGCCTCGTCTCTGCTTCATCAACAAGATGGACAAGATGGGCGCTGACTGGGATTACTCCTTCGCGTCGATCCGCTCGCGCCTC
>JBIIYI010000082.1:0-9723 GCA_044346895.1 Phycisphaerales bacterium | reverse complement strand
TTGCAACGTCGGCTCAAGCCGATGAACATGCGGCTCGCGGCAGGCCTTTCGTCGCGGGTTCTGCCGACGTGCCCTGATTCGCCCGCGCGGCTGCGGATGCGTCCGTCGATCGAGGTGGCTTCGGATGCCGTCGTTCGCAGATCGAGGCCGATGAGGTGGATCGGCAGACGGTGGCGTTCCCTGTGTCTTCGCTGCGGAGTTCGTCGCTCCGCTCCATCGAAAGGAACCGGTGCGGTCCGCACCGAGGAGGCTCCATGCCGATGACGGTTTCTCCACGTGGCGGCGGCAGCAGGGCCGCGGCGGTGTCGGTTCGTACGTCCCGCGCCGGATCCCGAGGCACGTCGCGCGTCGCGCGGGCGGGCGAAGAGGGCGTCTGGATGGCGGCGCTTTCGCTTGGGTTCGTCTCGTGCGCGATGCCGGCGTGGGTCGTCGGCGCCGCGCTGGTCCTTGCAGGCGGCGAAGCGACGGCGCTGTCGCACGCGATGCGGCTCGCGCTGATCGCGGTCGGTGCGGTCGCCGTGCTCGCCGCGGCGCGCACCGCGGTGGTGCTCTCGCGGGCGCCGCGCCTCGGCAAGCGCCATGACCGACGAACGCTGCGCTACGCCGCGGCTGGCGTCGCGGTGCTGACCTTCGTCTTCGTCTGGCAGTGCGTGTCGGTCGGCACGAGTTTCGAGGGCGATGTCGTCATGGGCGTCGCCGCCGCGGCCTCGGCGATCCTGATGGCCGAACTGTCGCTCGCCCTTCCCGTGATCGGCGGCGGCCGCCACGGCACCGCGATCGGCGGGATCGGCGGCTACCTCTGGTTCGCCGTCGCGCTCGCGCTTCTCTTGATTCTGGCAGCTCCCGGAATCTGGTGGATCGCGCTCCTTCTGAGCATCGCAGCGGCCGGCTGCACCGCTCCTGCGGCGGTGCGCATCTGGCGGCATTACGAGGCCGCTGCCATCGGGGCCTGAGGCCGGCGTGCAGGCCGGCCCTCGAGGATTTGGCCCTCGAGGATCTGGCCCTCGAGGATCTGGCCCTCGAGGATCTGGCCCTTGAGGATTTGGCCCTCGAGGATCCGCTCCTCGGGTTTGCCGATCGTGCCATCACCTCGGCGGATGTCGCATGGAGGGAAGTGGCGTCGTCGGATCGGGACGGCGCCGTCGGCGGCGAGGCATCCGTCCAGCGGCCTCTTCGCGCGGCCCCTCCGCGCGGCCTCTTCGCGCGCCGAACGGGTTCGTTCAACGAAGGAGAAGACTTCCATGGCATCGGGTTCAGGCGGCAACTGGGGGCGCTCGTCCGGTCACGGCTCCGGTCACTCGCTTCCGCCGAGGCGGGAGCAGCCCGACGAGTACGACAGCCAGTCGCGCTACGGTCGGCGCGATGACGCGATCGAGCGCGGGCAGGAGAAGGCCTGGAGCGAGCAGCGTCCGCGGCGGGTGACCAAGTCGGAACGCGAGGCGAGCAACGCCGGCGTCTGGACGGCGGCGCTCTTCGTCGGCATCACCGCGCTGCTCTCCGTGCTCTGGGTCGCTTGCGCGGGCCTCGTCGCGAGGGTGGGCGAGCAGCCGGGCCTCTACGAACAGCTCGGGATCTTCATGACGGGCATGCTCGGAGGACTCGGACTGCTCGGCACGATTCGGAGTGCGTGGCTCCTCGCGATCGCTCCGCGCGTGCGGAAGGAAAGCGGCTCGATCCGGCGGAACGCGATGGTCCTGGCACTGCTCGCGCTGCCGTTCCTGTTCTGGGGGGTTCTCGCCCCGCAGTCGTCGCCGCTTCCGCCGCTCGTCCTCCGGATGTCCGCGACGGCACCGCTCTTCCTGCAGGCCTTCGTCGGCATGACGCTCGTGCGGGTGGGCGAAGGGCGACATGGCACGCATTGGGGTGCGTGGTCCGCGTTGCTCTGGGTCGCTTGCGCGGTCGTCGTTGTCTTTCTCGGGAACTGGATGGTGACGTCCTTGGCGCTCGCTGGTCTTGCGGCAGCGTGCACGATGGCTGCGGGCACCGGTGCGTGGGAGCACTACGAGAACCGCATCTGGGGTGTCGGACCAGCCGAGGCGCCGGTCGAGAAGTCGACGCAGAAGCGGAAGTCGAGTTCGCGGAAGTAGCCGAGGTCGCCGAGGGAGCCGAGGGAGCATGTTTCGCGCGGGGTGGGTCGGAATCCGTGCGCGGCGCCCGTTCGTCTTCCGTCGTGCTCGTCGGCTCGTGTGCTGGAGGGCGTGCGGTCTCGCGGCTCGCGCGGCTGGCGCGGAGCATGCCGTGCGCTACGCTCCCCGCATGGCCGCCTCGACCACGATCCATGTCATCGGTTCGATGATGATCGACCGCGTGGTGCGCGTTCGGGAGATCCCACGCCCGGGTGAGACCGTCGCGGCACTCTCCGCGCAGACCTTCGCCGGCGGCAAGGGCGCCAATCAGGCCGCCGCGGCGGCGAAGCAGGGCGCGCGCGTGCGGATGCTCGGCCGGACCGGGCGCGATGGCGCCTTCATCCGCGATGCGCTCGCGGAGGCGGGGGTGCGCGTGCGGGCGATCGCGACCGACGACGCGGTCGCCGGTGCGGCGACGGTGATGGTCGCCGAATCGGGCGAGAACGCGATCGTCATCGCGCCGGAATCGAACCTTCGCATCACGAAGGACGCGATCGAGGGGTTCCTGTCGGGCGCGAAGCAGGGCGACATCGTCCTCTTCCAGAACGAAAGCGCCCTGCTCCACGAGGGGATCGCGCTCGCGTCCGTGCGCGCGCTGCGCGTCTGGCTGAACGCGGCGCCGGCCGACGCGCGCCTCAGGTCGCTCAAGCTCGAGAAGCTCTGCGGCCTCATCGTGAACGAGACCGAGGCGGAGACGATCACGGGCGAGTCCGATCCGCGCCGCGCGCTCGAGGCGCTCGCGCGGCGGATGCCGGGCGGGACCGCCATCGTGACGCTCGGCGCGCAGGGTGCGATCGCCGCGATCGGCTCCGCGCGCTACGCGCATCGCGGTTTCGTCGTCGATGCGGTCGACACGGTCGGCTGCGGCGACGCGTTCGTCGGCGCGTTTCTCGCGGCGATCGCGGAGGGGAAGGACGCCGCGCAGGCGCTTGCGCGCGGAAACGCAGCGGGTGCGCTCGCCGCGATGCGATCCGGCGCGATGCGATCGCTTCCGTCGCGGTCCGAGGTCGACACGGTCTCCCTGCTTACCGAGGGGACGCGGTTGAAGCCACGGCCACCTGCGGAAGACGAAGGAGCGCTCCCGGCGACCTGCGTCGGCTGCGGCTACGCGCTCGTCGGGCGCGAGGAGGGGGATGCCTGCACCGAGTGCGGACGCATCGTGCGGCGACTGATGTTCACGGGGCGCTGGACGAGCGCGGCCGTCCGGCGGCGGTTCGCATGGGCGTGGTGGATCGCGGCGACGGCCTGCGCGATCTTCGTGATCGGTGCCGCGAGTTTCATGGTGGCGGTCGCGTGGAGGCCGCTCTCCGCGCCGATGCAGGATGTCTTCGGTTTCACCGCCCTCGGGCTGCTCGGACTCCATGTCCTACTCGGATGCATCGCGCAGATCGGTTTCGCACGCGGGGCATCGCGTGTTTCGTGGATGAGAGCCGGGGTGGCGATGTCGATCATCCGGATCGGTTCAGTCGTGCTGCTGGTCTTTGCGTTGGGCCCTGCGCTGACATTCGGATGGACTGAGATCCTCATGGCGGTGATGATGACGATGCTGGCGCTCGTGGACGCGGCGTTCGTCCTCTTCCTCGAGTGGTCCTGGAGATTCGCGCGCTTTCCCAGGCGTAGGCCGATCCTCGCGATCGCCGGAGTCGCCTCGGCCTTGGGCGTGGCGTCGATCTGGTGGACGCTCGAGTCCGGGAGTGCGAAGGCACCTACGTTCCGGCTTTTCGCGTTGTGCGCGATGCTCGCGTTCGCGTGGTTCGCGCAGGCATGGCTTGCACGCGGGATCTCGCGGCAGATCCGGGTGCAGGAGTAGGGATCCGCATGCACGCCGCGTCGTCGCTTCGATTGCTTCCCTGCGCACGGTGCCGCTACGACCTGCGTGGCCGCGTCGTGGGCGAGCATTGTCCGGAGTGCGGTTGGATCATCGACTCGCCGGGGCCCGCCTGGTGGGACGAGGCGCTCCTGCGCCGGATGGCGGTGCTTGGGCGCGTCGCGGCGATTCCCTGCTGGCTGCTCCTCGCGGTTCCGGTTCACTTCGTGCTCGCGCTGACCGATGTGCTGACGGGTACCGGGGCGTCGGGTCTCGAGTGGACCTTCGGCATCTTCGTCGTTCTGATGAGCGTGCAGCTGCTCGTGCAACTCGTCTGCGTGCTGCTGATGGCGGACGCACGGCTCGGACCGCGGCGCCGGCGCGTCCTCCGATGGGCCGCATGCGTGCGCGCGGCGGCGTTCGGTCTTGCGGTCCTGGTCCTCGTGATCGAGGCGGTGAGTCCCTCCGAGGACCTGCTGATGTCCGCCTACTTCATCCTGCCGCTGCTTGCGGTCGGATCGGACATCGCGACGGTGCGGGTGTTCGCGCATCTCGCGAAGGAGGCGCAGCCGATCCTCCTCGAGCGTGATCGCGCGCGGCGGACGCGTGCGCGGCGCGTCCGCATCGCTCGGGCCTCGCTCTGGGTGGTCTATCCGCTGCTCCTCGTCCCGATCATCGGCTGGTTCTTCGCGCCGATCATCTGGACGGGGTCGATGGCGGCGTGCTTCGGTGGGCTGCGGTGGTTGGCGAGGGCGTCGCTCGAGGCGCGTGCCGAACCCTGACGGTGCCAAGCACGTGGCGGGCACCTGCCGGCACCTCCCGGCACGTGCCGGGTACGTCCCGGCACCGCCCTGGCACCCGCTGGTACCCGCTCTCCGTGCGTCGTGTTCGCGTCGGATGCGCGTCGTGCGCGCCACGGCATCGCTCCCGGCACGTGGCGGGCACCTGCCGGCACCTCCCGGCACGTGCTTGGCACCGTTCGGGTCATCGTTCGGGTCATCGTTCGGGTCATCGGGTCGTCGTGCGGAGGGCGACCCCAGCGTTCCGCGGTGGAAGCCGCCACAACCTGCCCAGTTCGAAGTCCACGTCCTTCGTCGGACCGAAGCGTTCCCAGCCGGCGCCCGGCGCGAATGTGATCTCGCTGAAGTAGATCCGGCCGGACTGGCGGGGGCTGTAGAGATCGACCCTCGCGAAATCGAGGTTTCCGACCAGACGCGACGCGACATCGAGCAGCTCCCCGAGCCCCGCGGGGGCCGCGATCTCGGGTCCCTGCTCGTGCGCCAGGGTGGCCTCCATCCGGTTCCATGACGGCGTGTAGAGCGAGCGCAGATGCGTTCCAAACCGGTCGAAATCGACCTGGATGAACCCGGGCTCGCCATCGAAGACGAAGACCTTGTAGTCGAGCGGTACCGGCTGGCCGTCCTCGACGAGGAGTTCCTCGACAAGCAGCCTTCGGGGTATGTCGCGATACCAGCCCTCATTGGTCCTCGAGCCGAATCCGGTCGAGAGGAACGATCGGCACTTCCGTTTCAGGAGTTCGGGATCGATGGAATCCCGATCATGCACGATGAGGGTGCGGCCACTGGCGTGGCTCGCCTTGACGACGAACGACCGTGGAAGCGTCGCGAGATCGATGTCGTCCGCGGATCCGTAGACGGCGATCAGCGGCACGAGGTAGCGCTCGCCCACGACGTCACGGACGTGGTCTCGCACCGCGAGCTTGTCGGCGAGGCGATCGGCCGCTGCTGGCGGAGCGAACAGCTTCCGGTGGATGATCTTCTCGTTCAGCGACCGCGGATCCCTCGGGTTCGGGACATAGCCGAGTAGGTCGCTTGCACGCGTGACCTCGGCGGCGACCCGCCACGAACATCGCTGCGAGAACATCGTGCGGGCCGTCCGCGCCGCGAAGCGCGGTGCCTCGAGGGCTCCCTCGCGGATCATGCGGAGCATGCGTCGGCGGGATGGAAAGCGCAGGTAGCTCATGTCGGCAGCCCGGCTCGCGGCATCGGCGCCGCTCGCGCCTGCATGCGCGCGACCTCCATGTCAGCCCTTCAGGCTCGCCATGTCGATCACGAACCGGTAGCGGACGTCGCTCCTCAGCATCCGCTCGTAGGCGGTGTTGATCTCGTCCATCCGGATCCGCTCGATGTCGCACACGATCCCGTGCTTGCCGCAGAAATCGAGCATCTCCTGCGTTTCGGCGATGCCGCCGATGCAGGATCCCGCGAGGTTGCGGCGGGGCAGGATCACGCTGAACGCCGCGATCTGCTGCGGGCTCGGCGGCACGCCGACCATGCACATCGTCCCATCGAGCCTGACGAGCGCCATGAGCGCGTCGAGCGAGTGGTCCGCCGACACCGTGTCGATGATGAGGTCGAACGACCCAGCGTGCTTCGCCATCGCGGCTTCGTCCTTCGAGAGGACGACCTCGTGCGCGCCGATCCGGAGTCCGTCGGCGACCTTCGAGTCCGACGTCGTCAGCAGCACGGTGTGCGCGCCGAGTGCGCGCGCGAACTTGACGCCCATGTGGCCGAGGCCGCCGAGGCCGACGATGCCGACCTTCCTGCCGGGGCCCGCCTTCCAGTGCCTGAGCGGCGACCACGTGGTGATGCCCGCGCAGAGGAGGGGCGCTGCGGCCGCCGGGTCGAGGTTCGCCGGCACGCGCAGCGTGTACTTCTCGTCGACGACCACGCGCTCGGAGTAGCCGCCGAACGTCATGCCGCCGAGATGCCTGTCCTCGCCGTTATAGGTGAACGTGGCGCCGCCCATGCAGTACTGCTCGAGACCCTGCGCGCAGTGCGCGCAGGTCCGGCACGAGTCGACGAGGCAGCCGACCGCGGCGAGATCGCCCGCCTTGAACTTCGTCACGGCGGAGCCGACGCGCGTCACGCGACCGAGGATCTCGTGGCCCGGCACCACCGGGTACTGCGTGAATCCCCACTCGTTGCGCGCGAAGTGGAGGTCGCTGTGGCAGACGCCGCAGAAGAGGATGTCGATCTCGACATCGGTTGCGAGAGGCGCGCGCCGCTCGATCGGGTGCGGTGCGAGCGGGGAGGTCGGCGATTGGGCGGCGTAGGCGCGGGTCGGCATGGGAGGTCGCTCGGGGTCGGGGCAGGGTGCGGATCGTTCGTCCGATCCTCGGGCCCTTGGCGGCGAGGATACCGCGTCCGGCGGATCTTCCCGACCGGCCTCGCTCGCGCGGCGGGCAGAGAGAGCAGCGCGCGGCCCGGTGTCCGGAGCCGCGCGCCGGCCGATGCGATGTTTGATGAGAAGAACCGTGCGTGCGTGCCGCGAAATGCGCCGTCGCGCGCCCGTTCAGCTCCAGTTCGCAAGGAGGAGCGAGAGATCCGACGCGCCGACGTCGCCGTCCTCGTCGAGGTCGGCCGCGCCGCTCGTTCCCCATGCGGCGAGGAGGAGAGAGAGGTCGGCTGCCCCGACCGAGCCGTCGCCGTCGATGTCGCCGAGGAGGCCGCAGGCGGAGCCGTCCGAGCTGAACTCGAGGGGCGTCTCCGAGAGCGTGCAGACCGCAGGACCCGTCGCTGGATACCCGGGCGGCATCCAGTCGTGATTGCTCCACACGATGGAGCCGGAGATGACCGTCAGCGGTGTGAACAGTGCGAGCGGAGTCACCTTCAGATACTCGACCCGCATGTCCCACATCGTGTCTCCCAAACATGCGTCTGGATCCCACGAAGTCGTTCCAGCGGGCAGATCCGCGGAGGGGCGGTCGAACTTCGTCGACGCGACCGGACTGAGAAAGCAACTGATGAAATCCGGCGTCGGTGGGCCGGCGAGCGGAGGCAGCCATGTGAAGTACGCATCGCCGCTGCCGGCTTCGGGGCCGGCGGACAGATTGCGAGCGCGCGTGTAGATGTCTCCATTCGTGAGCGGTTGGGCGTTGAATGTGAAGGTCGAGACGCTGTTCGACGCTCCGAGGATCTCGATGATCCAGGTTCCGGTCAGGAACGAACGCACGTCGCCGATACCGCCGAGTGGTCCGGTGAGATCGAAGACGCCCTTGCCGTCAAGCCATTGCAGCGGATAGGTCTTGCCGTTGAGGGTGAGGAGGACCGTTGCCAGAGATGGATCGCCCGGATAGTCGTCGAGTTGGACCTCGAGCGACACGGCACGGCCGTAGGCCTCCTTCTCGTAGATCGGTTTTTCACCATAGGTGACGGTGACGATGTTCTTTCCCTCGCCGAGCGGTGATGCCCGGGAATCGTCGCAGATGACAATCGCGGCTGAGAGCGTGAGCACGGCGACTTGCAAACGGGGGGCGAGGCTCTGAGATGACTCGGCGTGCATCGGTTTCTCCTCGGAACGTGTCGGGCGGCATCGGGGTGGTCGGAGGTCTCGCAGGCCTGCAGGGCCCAGGCGCGGGAACAACGCGCCCGAGCCTATCTGGAACGGGACAAACTTCAAAACCTCCGCCACGGCGAAGGGGTGAGTTCCGAACTCCGGGGTGTATTCGCAGTGGGCTCCACCAAGAAAACCGCCCCCGGCGAGGCCGGGGGCGGGGACCGAACGGAAGGATGGACCTTTGCTGACCTGTGGCGGATCGCCGAGCCATGGGCTCGCGCGAACGTCAGGGTTCCGTGGCTCAGTAGGTCACGGCGCCGAAGCGGCCGAGCAGGATGCCGAGGTCGGTCGCATCGACGACGTTGTCGCCGTTGAGGTCGCCGTAGAGCGGATTCGGAATCGCCCACCATCCGATGAGGATGCTCACGTCCTGCTGGTCGATCAAGCCGTTGAGGTTGAGGTCGCCGAGCTTGTACTCGCAGGCGTCGAGGATCTGGTCGCCGTCGAAGTCCATCGCGCCGTTCGAGATCTCGGTGGTGTCGGCGATCCCGTTGCCGTTGCAGTCGAGCGAGGTCATTGCGGCGATGAAGGGGATGTACGGCTTGATCGGTTCCTCGATGAACATGGTCAGCGTGGCGAGCGCCGTCTCGGAGGGCTCCGCGACCCACGTTTCGGTCGACGTCGATGACTCGACCTTCCGCTCGATCTTCGGCTCGTTGACGAGACTGGTGGTCGAATCCGCCGTGGCGGTGAGTCGGCGCTTTGCGCCGGCGGCGCTGAGCGGCGAAGTGCCGCCGACGGCGAGGGTCGACAGCATGCCGACGGAGGCGAGGGCGAGGACGAAGGTCAGGGTTGGCTTGTTCATATGCATCCTTTTCTTGGATTCACTTCGTGCCTGGGGCACGAGGAAGAAGGGCAGGACCCGGAACCCTCGGCCGACGCCTGCCCCGATGCGTCGATCCGAGAGGCAGAGAGCGTGCGGGAGACCGCACGATGTGGAAATCGGGAAAGATCCGCGGCTCTCCCGACGCAACGGAGCAGCCTCACTTCCGTCGCCTCCGACGCCTGGCCGACATGAACCGGGTCATGCATCGGTCATGCCTCGGTCATGCCTCGGTCATGCCTCGGGTCGACAGGGGACCTCGCGCGACGAACGCCGCTCCGCCGAGTCCACGAAGATCTTCCGCACGACCTTGGCTCGATAACCACCCGAGCGGTATCGAAGGGTCCGAGGTTTCGCGAGGTCGGAATCTCGGATTCAACCCGGGCGCCGACTCCGCCGAACTTGTGCGGTCGTACGTTGCGCGGTATCGTTCCCGACCCGCTTGGCGGGACCGCAACGGGGTGTAGCTCAGCTTGGTAGAGCGCTTGCTTCGGGAGCAAGAGGCCGCAGGTTCAAATCCTGTCACCCCGACTGAAAACGCCGCTGGGCGAGGCCTTTGGCCTCGCCCGCGTGCGTTTTTGCGTCGGCGTGTGCGTGTGCGCCAGCTT
>JBIIYI010000477.1:0-2707 GCA_044346895.1 Phycisphaerales bacterium | reverse complement strand
CACCGACGCGAGATCCGGTCCGTTCGCCATCACGCTCGCGCTCGTCACGACGCCGATCGCCGCGCACTCCTCGACCGCGCGGCGGACCGCCGGATGCATGCCGAGGTCGTCGACGTTGACGATGATGCGGAGCCGGGTTGTTCGCGCCGCGTCGCTCACCAGAAGACCTGTCCGCCCGCGTCGATGGTGAAGATGCGCTCGAGGCGCGATGAACCGTCCTCGACGAGCCAGTACAGCCCATCGGGCGCGAGACCTTCGAAAGCCCGCGTTTCCTCGCCCTTCTCGCGTCGGCCGACCGAGCGCCATCCGCCGTCGCGCCAGACGAAGAGTTCGTATGCGGCATCGGGCTTGACCACGGTGCGCGCCTTGATGCGGCCGGTGTCGGGATCCTGGATGTCGGGCTTCGTGGTCGAGGCGACGAGCGTGACGTCGGGCGCTTCACCCGCCTTGAGCGTGTGGGGGATGCCGTCGGCGTCGAGGATGAACGGCGGACCCGCCGGAATGTCCGCGCCGTCGACATGGAACATCGGCAGGTAGCAGATGTTGCGACCGAGCGTTCCGAAGGCCGCGTTCGTCCCGATCCCGGGCGCGTCCACGATGCGTCCCCAGTCGATCGGCCGCCACGCGCCGCCGTTGAAGACCGCGACGTACGCGAAGCGCTGTCCCTCGGGCGGCTTCTCGAGCCGCACCGTCACCGCGCTCACGGGCTGGTACTGCGCCGTCACGTCGATGTAGTGCGTGCTCGCGAGCCAGCGCGGCACCGTCTCGTCCTCGCGCTTGATCGCGCCGAGGCTCGACTCCTGATGCGCGAAGGTCTTGCGGTACACCTTCGCGGCGCGGCCCGCGAGTCCGGCGCGGCCCTCGCCCTTCTCGTCGAGCACGACCTCCCACGCGTGGTTGTTGTCGCTCGCGGCCCACCACGGCGTGTAGTCGCTCGCGCACATCGTGGCGACCGAACGCATCGCGAACGACACCATGTTCGTGATGTCCTCGCAGCGGCCGCGCTTCATCTCGCACATCTCGGTCCAGCCCTGATCGGTCGGATGCACGTAGTAGAGGTCGCTGAACCCGACCCACGGATGCGACGTGGCGCGCACCTTCTCGCCGACTGCGCGCACGTCGACGAGGCCGGCGCCGCGCATCTCGCGGACCAGCGGCTCGAGCCGCTTCGCCGCAGGCGCGCGCCACGCTTCGAGCGGTTCGTTGCTGCCGCGGTAGGGAAGGATGTGCTCGCGGAACGCCTCGTAGGAGATCGACTTCGCCCACGGAAGGTTGCGCCACGCGTCGAACGCGCCCTCGAGATGCGCCGCGAGGAGCTCGGCGCGCGCATGCTCGAGATCGGGGAGGAACTCGACCTTACGGAACTCCGACCCGGGGTGCGCCTTCTCGAGTTCGTCGAGCTTCGCCTGCGCCTCGCCGAGCGAGCCGTATGAAAGCGCGTTGAAACCGAGTTCGCGGCCGTCCGACGCGCACAGTTCGATGCGCGCGAAGCCGTGTCCGTCCATGTTGGCGACCAGCCAGCGCGCGGCGTCGCGCTTCTCGGGGTCGCCCGACGACTCGTAGGTCGCGAGGAACCGCGCGATCTCGTCTCGGTTTGCGCCGGACTTGCCGAGCGCGGCCTCGATGCGCGCGTCGTGGCCGTCGCGAATGCCGTGGCCGAGGCCGAGGCCGGAACCAGCGGCGGCGCATGCGCCGGCGCACGCGGTCGAGGCGAGCAGGATTCCAAGCGTCGGCGTGCAGATCCGGAGGATCGCGAGGGAAGGGCGCATGCGGCGATTGTCCCGAGTTCTTCGGATGCCGCAAGGATCTCGCAAGTACGGATCTCTCGTGCACGCCGTTCGGAACCGAAGCGGATCCGGGAAGGACGCCGGAAGGAGGTCGGAAGGAGGTCGGAGGGAGGTCGGAGGGAGGTCGGAGGGAGGTCGGAGGGAGCTCGACCGAAGTTGGCCGCTGAAGTCGGCGCGCAGGTGGCGCTCGACCGAGCGATCAGTCCTTCACGAACCGAACGCCGAACTCGCAGCCGCCGCTCGGCTTGCGGACCGACCAGACGACGAGGACGTCGAGGTCCACCGCCGTGCGCTCGGGAAGAAGTTGGACGGCACGACCCGCACGGCCCACGGGAACGTCGTGATCCGAGTGCAGCCGGAACCCACCCAGGCTCATGTCGACGACCGCATGCGTCTCGCACGCCCCGCCTCCATCGCGCCAGGCGACGACGACCCGGGCGGGGAACGGGGTGCGCGCCGAACTCCGGCGCTCGGGACCGCTGGTCACCCGTCCATCCCGACCGGAATCGAACAACCCCGCTCCGGAATCGCCAGACGAATCGCCGGATGAGGCGCCGAGCGAGGATGACATGTCGTGGGTTCCCATCCGATGCATCTTTTTACGGTCGAAAGGCCGGATTCCTAGGGTGGCTTCCCTATTTGGGCGAAATGACCTCGGATTTCGTTTGCGTCGGGTCGGACCGACGGTTGTCCGGATGCCCCGACGACGGATCACATGGCGGATCAACATGACGGATCGGGTCGAGGACCGGTCGTTTTTTGCCGATAACGAGCTCTGATGGAGCCCCACGCCACATCCGACGCGCCAGCCGTTCCCGCACGCGAATCCGCGTCGGCGGGCGATGGTCTCGTCGACGTCGAGGCGATCCTCCGGGAAGTCGAGGCGCTGGCGGGAATCGCCATGCAGAACGGCGTGAAGG
>JBIIYI010000081.1:0-9731 GCA_044346895.1 Phycisphaerales bacterium | reverse complement strand
GCTCGACGAGCGTGCCGAGATCGCGCTCGAGCCCGTCCCACTTCGCGGGGTCGTCGAGCCCCGGGATGTCGACGATGTGGAACCAGTCCTCGATGTCGAAGCTGAGCGCGTGGAGCGGCTTGTCGTGCGCGGCCGCCATCAGAGCATCCGGTGTCCGAGCGCGCGGAACTTCCGCACGTCCTCGGGCTGCGGGAACTTGAAGAGCCGCGCCTTCGACATGTCGAGCGGCGTCGGCTCGGGCAGCCGCCGCGTGCGCGCGATCTCGCGCAGGACGCGGATCATCAGCCGCGCGCCCTCCTGCTTCGTGCCCGAGATCACGCGGTCGAGCGAGTCGTTCTTCCGGAGCGGGAACTCGAACGTCCCGATGATGCCGCCCGCGTCGAGCTTCGGCACCATCTCGTGCAGCGTGACGGTGACGGCGGGCTTGCCCTCGAGCATCTGCCAGAAGGTCGGCATCATGCCGCGGTACTCGGGGATCTTGCCCGAGTGGATGTTCATGCAGCCGATCGACGCCACCTTGAGGAGCGGCGACTTGAAGATCTCGGGCGCCGCGACCGAGACGATGAGTTCGGGCTTCAGCGCCGTGACGGCGTCGATATACTCCTGGCTATTGACGCTGGCGGCCTCGAGCAGCGGGAAGCCCTTCGCCTTCGCGAGGTCGGCGATCGACTTCCCGGCGAGCTTCGCGAGGAGGTAGCGCGGCAGGAGCCGGCAGAAGTCGACGGTGCCGTAGAAGCGGTGGATGCGCCGCGCGGTCTTGAGGAGCGGCTCGTGGAAGGCCCGCGACACCGTCACGCCCACGAGGTCGACCTCGCCGCGCGGGAGTTCGTCGAAGAACACGTCGAAGAACTGCCGCACGTAGAGCGGATCGTTCTCGGTGACGAGGAGGACGCGGAGCGGACCCTGCGCGCTTGGCTGGCCGTCGGACATGGTGCGATGCTATCGGCCGGGCCGGGGGGGTTGCTTTGGCGGCGGCACGGCGAGTGGCGCGCGACGCGCGGCGCGGAGGCCGCGCGGCCAGTCGAGGCGGATAACCGCAGGGTTCCCGCGCACGCGCTACCTTCCCCGCATGTCCAGCGAAGCGTTCCCCGGCATCGATACCGTTCCCTTCGTCGAGAAGGGCTCGAAGGAGCCCCTCGGCTTCCGCCATTACCGCCCCGACGAACTCGTCGAGGGGAAGCCGATGCGCGACCAGCTGCGCTTCGCCTCGTGCTACTGGCACACGATGCGCAACGGACTCGCGGATCCCTTCGGCGCGCCCACCGCGCTGATGCCGTGGGACGACGGCACCGACACGGTCGACAACTGCCTCCGCCGCGCCGACGCCTTCTTCGAGTTCCTGCGGAAGTGCCGCATCGACTTCTACTGCTTCCACGACCGCGACATCGCGCCCGAGCGCCCGACGCTCGCCGGGACGAACGCCGACCTCGACCGCGTGGTCGACCACTTCGCCGAACTGTCGCGCGCGAGCGGCAGGCGCCTCCTCTGGGGCACCGCGTGCCTCTTCGCGCATCCGCGCTACGTGTCGGGCGCGGCCACCAGCCCGCGCATCGAGGTCTTCGCGCACGCCGCCGCGCAGGTGAAGAAGGCGCTCGAGGTGACGCACCGGCTCGGTGGCGAGGGCTACGTCTTCTGGGGTGGCCGCGAGGGCTACACCACGCTCCTCAACACCGACATGAAGCGCGAACGCGAGCATCTCGCGCACTTCCTCCACATGGCCGTCGACCACAAGAAGGCGATCGGCTTCAAGGGGCAGTTCTACATCGAGCCGAAGCCGCGCGAGCCGAGCGTGCACCAGTACGACTCGGACACCGCGGCGTGCCTCGCGTTCCTGCGCGAGTTCGGCCTGCTTCCCCACTTCAAGCTCAACATCGAGACGAACCACGCGACGCTCGCGGGCCACACCGTCGAGCACGAGCTGGCCGCCTGCCGCGCGGCGGGCGCGCTCGGCTCGGTCGACGCGAACTCGGGCACCGACCACTGCGGCTGGGACACCGACGAGTTCCCCACCGATCCGCGGCTCACGACGAAGATGATGCTCGAGATCCTCGCCGCGGGCGGCTTCACGACGGGCGGACTCAACTTCGACGCGAAGCGCCGCCGCGAGAGCTTCGAACCCGTCGACCTCTTCCACGCGCACGTCGCCGGCATGGACGCCTTCGCGCGCGGACTGAAGGCCGCCGCCGCCGTCCGCGCCGACGGCCGCATCGCGCGCTTCGTCAAGGAGCGCTACGCGAGCTGGGATTCCGAACTCGGCCGACGCATCGAGTCGGGCGACGCGACCCTCGAGGAACTCGAGAAGATCGCGCTCGCGCAGGCGTCGTGGCCGGTCGAGAGCGGTCGACAGGAGATGCTCGAGCAGATCCTGCACGAGCACATCTGAGGTGGATCGCGCACGGAGGAGCGCCGTGAGACTCGCAGACGCACGCACCATCCTCCACGAATGGGTCGCGAACCCCGCGCTCCGGCACCACATGGAGTGCGTCGCGGCATGCATGGGCGCGTACGCCTCGCTCGTCGCGCCCGCGGAGCGCGAGCGGTGGATGGTCGCGGGGCTGCTGCACGACCTCGACTGGGAGCGGCATCCGACCGCCGAGGAGCATCCGCGCGTCGCGGTGGCGCATCTGCGCGCGCTCGGCGTCGACGAGGAGGTCCTCCGCGCGATCCTCGCGCACGCGCCGCACACCGGCACGCCGCGCAACACGCCGATGGCGCGGCATCTATTCGCGGTCGACGAACTCGCGGGGTTCATCGTCGCCTGCGGCAAGGTGCGGCCCGACGGCGTGGCGTCGCTCGACGCGGCCGGCGTCCGCAAGAAGCTGAAGAATGCGTCGTTCGCGGCGGCTGTGTCGCGCGAGGACGTGGCGACGGGCGTCGCGGAACTCGCCGTCGCCGAGGACGAGCACTTCACACGAGCGATCGAGGCGATCCGCGGGCTCGTCGCGTCGTGCGGCGAAGCGCGGTGACGTGCTGCGACGCGGCGTGACGTGCGGCGGCATGCGCCGACGTGAGTCGACGCGCGATCGTGCGCGCGCGTCGATCGCGACCGGCGCGATGCGGGAATGGAAAGACCGCCGCTGACCGAAGGGTCGCGCGGCGGTCCTTGAGGAGTTGACTGGATGGGCGCTCAGTTGACGCGGTCGGTGTCGATGCGCCAGCCGAGGTAGTCGCCGAAGCGGAAGCAATCCGAGAAGCGGATGTGGAGCGAGGCGTAGAGGTCGTTGCGCGGAGCCGACGGGCAGAGCGCGACGGCGTCGGTGAGGTGCGCGTAGACGACCCACGCGCCCGTCATCGTGGTCGGGAAGAAGTCGGCGCCGGTGTTCGAGCCGGCGGTTCCGGGACTCGGATTACGACGGTCGAAGCCCATCTTCGTGTTGCTGCTTCCCATGATGCGCACGGCGATCACGTCGTCGCCCGGCGTGTGCACGATGAGCTTGTAGTCGGTGATGGTGCCGGTCGAGACGTTCGCGTAGATCGCCGCGTTCGCGCCGATCGCCTCGATGCCGGTCATGCTCGTCGGGACGAAGGTGAGGTACTCGGTGTAGCCCGAGCAGTAGTCGATCTCGACCCAGTTCGTCGCGATGAGGCTCGCGTTGGTGGCCTGCGCGACGGTGGCGGCGCAGCGCACGACGCCGGTCGAGGCGGTCAGGCCGCCGAAGGTGCCCGCGGAGGCGAGGCCCGAGACGGCGAGGGTGGCGGCGGCGGCGAGGAGCGACTTCGAGCGGTTGGCGAGGGCGAGCATGGTGATTCCTTCTTCGATGCGTTGGTCGATGCGTTGGTGCTGCGAGCGGTGAACCGCGGACGAGCGGCTCGGAAGGCTTCCGGCGAGCCGCCGCCGACCTCGCAGCACGGTCGAGGAAATCTGAAAAATCGCGCTTCCGACCGCGAAACGGCGGTTTCGGCACCGGGGGGTCAGCGTCCTGCGGCGGAACCCGCGGCGAAGGCGGCCACCACCGAGCCGCCGAAGCCGCCGCCGGTCATGCGGGCGCCGAGCGCGCCGCGCCGCCTGGCCGCGAGGACGACGCCGTCGACTTCCGGCGTCGAGACGTCGAAGTCGTCGCGCAGCGACGCGTGGCTTTCGTCGAGCAGGCGGCCGAAGGCGCCGAGGTCGCCGGATCGAAGAGCCGCCACCGCCGCACGCACCCGCGCGACCTCGGAGACCACGTGGCGGGCGCGCCGCGCAAGCCGCTCCGGGAGTCGCGCGACGCCGGCTTCGCTCGCGCCCGGAAGTTCCTCGGTGGCACGACCGAGGAGGCGTGCCGCCTCGACGACATCGGCCCGACGCGCGGCGTAGCCGCCGTCGCGCAGCGCATGCCGCACGCCCGAGTCGACGATCTCGATGACGAGGTCGCGCGGCAGTTCCACGGGCTCATGGATGAGCCGCGCGCAGTCGAGGTGGATCGCGATCGGCGCGGTCGCGTCGGGATCGGCATGGGCGACGCACCACTGGTCCATGATCCCGCACGGGACTCCGGCGTGGACGTGCTCGGCCCGCTGCGCGAGAAGCGCGAGACGGCCCGGTGGAAGTTCGACGCCGACCAGCGCGAGTGCCGCGCGCGCCACCGCGATCTCGAGCGCGGCGCTCGACGAAAGCCCGGCGCCGATCGGAACGTCACTCGCGACCGCCAGTTCGACCGCGGGAACGGCGACGCCCGCCTGCCGCAGTTCGATCAGGACGCCGCGCGCGTAGCGCTCCCAGTGTCGATCGATCCGCGCACCGACGTCGCTTTCCGTCGTGAGGAGATCCGCGCCATCGCCCGACCGGCGCACGCGCATCGCGACCGCCGTCGTCTCGCGCGTCGGCATCGGAAGCACGCAGCCTCCGGCGTAGTCGACGTGATCGCCGATCAGGTTCACGCGGCCGGTCGCGCGACCGACCGCATCGGCCGCACCCGCGCGCGCGGCCAGCCGCTCGAGCGCACGTTCGGTCGGCCCGCCGCGCGTGGTCACTGCTTCGGTGCCTGCTTCGGCGCGTCCTTCGGCGCCCACACGCCCTCGAGCAGCGCGCGCTGCCCATCGAGTTCGGCGGATCCGGTGATGGCCGCAAGACCTTCGTTCACGAGGCCGCGATCGCCCTGCTGATGGCCGATGTACGCGAGGACGAGGCCGTAGCCGGGCGCGTCGTCGCCGCGCAGGATGCGCTCGCGCATCAGCCTCACACCCGCGGTCAGCCGGTCGCCCGTCGGCAGCAGCTTCGCGTCGTAGCGCGCATCGATGAGCTCGGGATTCGCCGTGAAGAGGTTGCGGAGCGTCAGGCCCGCCGAGAGATAGAGCCCGGCGCCGATCTGGGCATGCGCGATGCCGACCTCGACGAGCGGATTGCCCGACGCGACCGACTGCGCCTGCGTGAAGCGCCGCTCGGCCTGGAAGTACTCGCCCTTCCGAAGCGCATCCTCGCCCTGTCGCACGAGGTCGTCGACGCGGCGACGCTCCGAGGTTCCCAGCTGGTCGAACGTCCTGCCATGGCGGAGGATCTCGGCCATCTCGGGCACGGGCAGCAGCTTGCCGCGCTCCTCGATGCGCTTCTCCTCGCGCAGCGCCTCGCCGCCATCGGGCACCGTGAGTTCGGCCGAGGGCTTGCTCGGCGTGTTGGGATCGGTCGGCTGCTGACCGGGCAGCGCGTTCGTCTCGCGATCGCCGATCGTGTCGCCGGGCAGTCCTGGGGCGCCTTGGGTCGAGGTCTTCGGCTTGCCGATCCCGTCGATCTGCTCGCGCACGTTCTCAAGACCGCCGCCCTTGACGCCCGTCTTCTCCTCCGCGCGCTTCTCGAGTTCCTCGACGAGGTCGAAGTACGTCTTCGGCACCATCTTCGCGTTCTGCACACGTGATTCCGCACCGAGCGACTCGCCGAACCGCTGGCCCTCGACGCGCATGGAGGTCCCGAGATTCGGATCGGCGCCGCGCAGGTAGTCCTCCGCGGTGGTGAGGCCGGCGTTCATGTCGGCGCGCGCACGGGCCTGCTCGTACAGGCCGAGTCCCGACTTGACGACCGGGTCGGCGAGGCTCTCCGACTGGAGTCCGCGCAGCGGAGACACGATGTAGCGCACCGCCTGGCCATCCTGACCCTGGCCTCGGGCGATGGTCCGGTCCTCGCCGAGTTCCCAGTTCATGCGCCCGAAGGACATGTCGGCGTTCACGCGATCGAGGCGGAGCCGGCTGTCGTTGCCCATGGCGGCCGCCTGCCGCTCGGCCTGCCCGACCGGCGTCGTGTCGCGTCGGAACTCGAACACGCCGAGACCCTGCGCGATCTGGAAGCGGTCGCGCGAGGCGATCGACCCGACGAACGCCGGGTTCGACATCGCGCTGTCGGCGCGGAAGCGGTAGGAGGCGTCCGAACCGGTGCGGGCGCGGAAATCGGTGTCGGCCGTGTAGCCGACCGATCCGCGGAAACCGCGGCCACCCGGCACGCTGTTGGTGACGATCAGGTTGCGCGCGTTGTAGTCGACGGGCGTCTGGGCGTTGTTGGAGCCGCCGCTTCCGACCTGGCTGTTCGCATCGAGCGCGTTGCCACTTCCCATCGAACGCCCGGCCCCGGCCCCGCGCGACCAGTTGAAGGTCTGACCACCCATGCCCGAGCCGTCGCCGAGCGCGTTGCCGCTGCCGGATGGAACGCGGTTGACGCCGCCCTGGATGCGGCTTCCCTGGTTGGCCGTGCCGCCGATCCGCTGCGGCTGGATCTGCTGCTGCGCGAAGAGCGGGGTCTCGATGGCGAGCATCGCCGCCACGAGCATGCCGGCCATCATCACGCCGGTCGCGCGCGCCCCCGCCGGAATGGCGGCGTGCTGGGTGCGGAGAGTGGGTTCGCTCGAGGCGGCGGTGTGAGGCTGCATGGGGCGGGGTTCGCTGGTTGGGGGAGGGTGACTGCGGCAGGGACTCTGCGGCGATGACTCTGATGACTCTGCGGCAATGACTCTGGCGGCTTCCAGCCCGAGGCGCGATCCGGATTCCGACCGACACGCTCGGGCGTCGGGTCGGCGACGAGCGTCCGGTCGATTCCATCAGTATCGGCTTCCCCGGAACGAAGGCAAGAGAGATCGGATCGCGATCAGTGCGAACCGCCGAGCGCGGGGCCGGGTTGCACAAGGCCGCCTGCTCCGAGCCGTGCGGCCATCGACTCGAGAAGCCGCACGAACTCGTCGGCGACCTCGGGATTCGACGCCTGCACGGCCACGATCAGCGTTCCGGTGCGGAAGAAGCGGATCGCGTCGGCGCCCGACGCCTCCGATGACCAGCCGTCCGCCCCCTGCGACGGCATGCGCCCCGCGACCGAGAACACCTCGCCCTCGGGCATGGGCCGCGGCCTGCCGTGCGCGTCGAAGATGGTGAATCGGTCCTCGTCCTCGAGGAACAGGATCGTCGCGTACGAGGCGTACGAGGCGTTCGAGGCGCCACGACCCTCGGAAACCAGCGTGCAGAAGGCGAGCACCCCTCCGGCGCCCGGGACGCGCACGCGCTCCGGTTCGCCCCACAGCACCCGATGATCGGCCGGTTGAGGAAGCACGATCGGGAGCCCGCACTGACGCGCCACCTCCGCCTCGGCCGCGAGGCGCGACTTCTCGAGTTCCTCCCGTGCCTCGACGCCGAGGGAGTCCGTCCCCCGCGCGCGCCTCAGCCGCAGCAGCCCCTCCGTCCCCTGCTGCGCCGCCTCGATCACGCGCTGGGCATGCCGCGGCTCGATCGCGTGCGCCAGTTCGACCAGGGTGGTCCCGCCGGGCAGCTGCTGGCGGTTCCCGAGGCGAGGACCGTAGAGCCCGATGAACACCGAGAACATGACGAGGGCGACGGTCGCCGCCACCGCCGGAGCGCTCGTCTGCCGCGCGACCGGTCGGCGCCACGACGAGGTGGCGTCGCCGCGAACATCTCCGGTTCGGTCGCCGGGCTCGGGAAGAGATGGCTGCGCGCCGTCGTTCACGGATCCATCCTACGCCCACGGCGTCCGGACGTTTCCCCGCAATCTGTACGATCCGGTGATGCCAAGCCGTGCGCCCGCGTACATCACGACGCCCATCTACTACGTGAACGACCGCCCCCACATCGGGAGCGCGTACACGACGACCCTCTGCGACGTCTGGGCGCGCGCCATGCGGCTCGACGGCAGGGACGTGTTCTTCCTGACGGGCACCGACGAGCACGGGCAGAAGGTCGAGAAGAGCGCGAAGGAGCGCGGCATGACCCCGCAGGCGCTGGCCGACGAGAACTCGGCCGAGTTCCGCAAGCTGCTCGGGCCCTTCAACCTCTCGAACGACGACTTCATCCGCACCACCGAGCCGCGCCACGAATCGCAGGTGCAGCGCTTCGTCGAGCGGCTGCTCGCGTCGGGCGACATCTACCTCGGCGAGTTCAACGGCTGGTACGACGAGGGGCAGGAGGAGTACATCACCGAGTCGCGCGCGAAGGAGATGGACTACAAGTCGCCCATCTCCGGCCGCCCGCTCGTGCGCGCGACCGAGAAGAACTACTACTTCCGCCTCAGCGCGTTCCAGTCGCGGCTCGAGGAGTTCTTCAAGGCGAACCCGGGCTTCGTGCGCCCCGAAGGCCGCTTCAACGAGGTGCTCGGCCGCCTGCGCGACGGCCTGCAGGACGTGCCCGTCACGCGCACGAACTTCACGTGGGGCATCCCGATGCCCAACGCGCCGGAACACGTGATCTACGTGTGGATCGACGCGCTCTTCAACTACGCGACCGCGCTCGGGCTCGGCGAGCCGGACGGAGCGCTCGCGAAGGATCGCGCGAGGTACTGGCCGCCCGCGTACCACGTGATCGGCAAGGAGATCCTGTGGTTCCACGCGGTGATCTGGCCCGCGATGCTGATGGCGCTCGGACTGCCGCTGCCGAAGTGCGTGTACGCGCACTCGTTCTGGATCCGCAACGGGCAGAAGATGTCGAAGTCGCTCGGGAACTTCGTCGACCTCGAGACGATCGACGGCTTCTTCGCGAAGTACGGCGTCGACGCGTGGCGCTGGTACATGACGACGCAGGGTCCGATCGGCACGCAGGACGCGGATTTCAGCGACAGGCACTTCCACGAGATCTACACGGCGCATCTCGTGAACACCTTCGCGAACTGCGCGAGCCGCACGAGCTCGATGATTGAGAAGTACTTCGCGGGCGCGATGCCCGCGGCCGAGACGGCGTCGATGCCGGTCTCGGGCGCGGCTGGCGCGCCGACGTGGAGCGCGTTCGTCGAGGCGACCGCCGCGAAGGTGGCGCGCCACTACGAGGCCTTCGAGCTCGCCGAGGCCGCCGACGCCGCGCTCTCGATCGTGCGCGCGGTCGATCTCCTCATCAACGAGACCGCGCCGTTCAAGCTCGCGAAGGATCCGGCGAACCTGCCGCGCGTCGCCGAGATCCTCGCCGCGTGCGCCGAGGGCGTGCGCGTCGCGGCAGTGCTCCTCACGCCGATCATGCCCGCGAAGTGCGCGGAAGTGCTCGCGG
The DNA here is from genome assembly GCA_044346895.1 of Phycisphaerales bacterium. Taxonomy (GTDB): domain Bacteria; phylum Planctomycetota; class Phycisphaerae; order Phycisphaerales; family SM1A02; genus QWPT01. Next base: position 296 of record JBIIYI010000081.1, on the reverse strand, counting down.
CGTACGGCAGCGCGCTCGAAGGCGGCCGCGCGACCGGCGGCATGTCGGCCGCGGCCCGCTGGGGTGGGCTCGCAGCCGGCACGCGGATCGCGAAGTGCGCGCCGTTCATGCGCGTGGACGCGCCGGTGGCGTGACGGTCCGATTCGACGATTTTCTGAAATCTCCGACCCGCGCGACGGATTCGCCGCCTCGGCGCGGTTTGACCGTTGAACAGGAGCAACACCATGAACGCCATGAACGACATGAGCAACGACATGAGCACCGCCCGGAGCGACACTCGGCGCACCACCTCGCAC
>JBIIYI010000476.1:0-2712 GCA_044346895.1 Phycisphaerales bacterium | reverse complement strand
GATCCTCTGCGGCGGCCACGCGGTCGTCGAGGGCGTGCCGGGCCTCGCGAAGACGCTCCTCGTCTCGAGCATCGCGAAGAGCCTCAGCCTCGGCTTCTCGCGCATCCAGTTCACGCCCGACCTGATGCCGAGCGACATGACCGGAACCGAGGTCATCCAGGAGGATCGCGCCACCGGTTCGCGCGGACTGCGTTTCGTGAAGGGGCCGATCTTCGCGAACATCGTCCTCGCCGACGAGATCAACCGCACGCCGCCGAAGACGCAGGCGGCGCTCCTCGAGGCGATGCAGGAGCGCCAGGTGACGGCGAACGGCGTCCAGTACCGGCTGCCGACGCCGTTCTTCGTGCTCGCGACGCAGAATCCGATCGAGCAGGAAGGCACGTATCCGCTGCCCGAGGCGCAGCTCGACCGCTTCATGCTCAACATCCGCGTCGGCTACCCGACCGAGGCCGAGGAGCTCGAGATCGTCAGCCGCACGACCTCGACCGGCCTTTCCGAGCCGCGCCCCGTCCTCACCGGCGACGACATCGTGCGCATGCAGGCGCTCGTGCGCGAGATCGCGTGCGCCGACCACGTGGTCCAGCACGCGATCCGCATCGTGCGCGCCACGCGCGTGCGCGAGGAGGGTCAGGCCCTCAAGATCTGCCGCGACTACCTCGCCTGGGGCGCCGGTCCGCGCGCGAGCCAGTTCCTCGTGCTCGCCGCGAAGGCGAAGGCGCTCCTCGAGGGCGCGACGCACGCCACGATCGACCACGTGCACGCGGTCGCACTTCCGATCATGCGCCACCGCATCGTGGTCAACTTCAACGCCGAGGCCGACGGCGTGAAGCAGGACGACGTCGTACGCCTGATCCTCGAGTCGGTGCGCCCCGAGGGCGCGTCGAGGCACCTCGATCCCGTGGCGCGCTGATGCGCCGGAGGAGGACGCTTGTCTGAACGCGCCATGCGCGCCGAGCAGTACCTTGCTCCCGAGACGCTCGGGCAGCTTGCGCCGTTCGAACTGCGCGCGCGTGGCATCATCGAGGGCGTGATGAGCGGCATGCACCGCTCGCCCTACCAGGGGCTCGCCGTCGAGTTCGCCGAGCACCGCCAGTACACGCCCGGCGACAGCATCCGGCAGATCGACTGGAAGGTCTTCGCGCGCACGGACAAGACGTACGTCAAGCGTTTCGTGCAGGAGACGAACCTCGACGTGGTCGTGCTCGTCGACCGCTCGAACTCGATGCGCTTCGGCACGCTTCCGGTGAAGCAGGGCTGGGGCGGCACCGACGCGTCGCGCGACGGCGCGCGCTGGACGAAGTTTGACCACGCGACCGCCACCGCCGCGGCGCTCGCGTACGTCTGCCTCCACCAGGGCGACCGCGTCGGGCTCGCGCTCTTCGACGAGGACGTGCGCGCGCAGGTGCGCCGCTCGAGCCAGCGCGACCAGTGGCGCGCGGTGGTCGGACTGCTCAGCGGCGAGCCGGTGAAGGGCCGCGCGCAGATCGGCCGCGCGATCGACCAGATGCTCGCGCGGATCACGAACCGCGCGCTCTTCTTCATCATCTCCGACTTCCTGATGCCGATCGACGAGCTGAAGGGCGCCGTCGCGCGTCTCGCGCACCGCCGCCACGACGTCGTGCTCGCGCAGACGCTCGACCGCCAGGAGCTCGCGTTCTCGTTCGACACGCCCGCGCGCTTCGAGGGACTCGAGGGCGGCGACGCGCTCGAGACCGATCCGCGCGCGGTGCGCGCGGCGTACCTCGAGCTCATGCGCGCACATGTCGAGTCGGTCGACCGCGTGGCGCGCTCGTTCGGCGCCGACGCGATCCTCTGCGACACGCACGAGTCGGTCGGCCCCGTGCTCGCCGAGCTCCTCGACCGGCGCATGGCCGTCGCCGGGAGGCGGGGCGGATGAACTTCCTCCATCCGGCGCTCGCCTGGTCCGCGGTCGCAGCCGTCGCGCTGCCGATCGTGATCCATCTCCTGTTCCGCCGCCGGCGGGTGCCGGTCGACTGGGCTGCGATGGAACTCCTGCGCGAGGCGATCCGACGCACGAACCGCAGGCTGAAGCTCGAGCAGTGGATCGTCCTCGCGCTCCGTTCGCTCGCAGTGCTCGCGGCGGGACTCGCGATCGCGGTGCCATTCCTCGGCGACGCCGCGACCGAAGCGACGCGCGCGCGGACGTGGATGGTCGTCGTCGACAACGGCGCGACGAGCGCGCTTCGCGCGGGTCGCGCGACCGAACTCGACCGGCTGCGCGACGAGGTGCGCGCGACGATCGAGTCGGAGCGCGGCGAAGGCGATCGTTTCGGCATCGTGACCGCGGCCGTGCCTCCGTCGGTCGCGCTCGTGCCGACGGCGGATCTCGCGGAGTTCGAGCGGCTTCTCGCGCGCATCGCCTCGTCGGAGACGCCGAGCGACCTTCGCGGGGCGATCGAACTCGCCGAGGGGACCTTCGGCGCGACCGCGGATGGCGCGGGCGCGTCGGCCGATCCGCGCGCGGGCCGCGTGCTCGTCGCGAGCGCGTTCCGCAGGTCGAGCCTGCGCGAGGGCGAGGTCTTCGGCGCGCCGACGGCCTCGACATCCGCGGATGCCGGTGCCGCGGACGGAGCGGGTGAAACCGGCGGAGGGAGCTCCGCCGATCCTGCGCGCATGACGGGAACCGGCCGCGCGGAGGATGCGAGGCTCGAGTTCGTCGCCGTCGCGCCGGCGACCGACGCGCCTCTCGAC
>JBIIYI010000475.1:0-2713 GCA_044346895.1 Phycisphaerales bacterium | reverse complement strand
GATCCGCATGTTCGAGGCTGCGGGGCAGGATCTCCTGCGCGTCTCGTGGATCGCGCCGGGCGCCGCGGGCGCCGCGACGGATGGCCCGGTGAAGAAGTCCCTCGTCCCCGCGGGCGCCTGGAAGCACTGACGCGATGCGGCTGACGACCTTCCGCGCGGATCTCTTCCTGCTCGCCGCCGCGGTCATCTGGGGCTCCGGCTTCGTCGCGCAGCGGCTCGGAAGCGCGCACCTCCACGCCTTCGCGTACACCGGCCTGCGCTTCACGCTCGGCACGCTCCTCCTCCTTCCGCTCCTCGCGTTCGCGCCGTGGCCGACGCACGTCGACCGCGCCACCTCGCGCCGCGCCACGCTGCGCGGCGGCATCCTCGCGGGATGCGCGATGCTGCTCGCCGCGAACGCGCAGCAGCACGGCCTCGGCGCGACGACCGCGTCAAACGGCGCGTTCATCACCAGCCTCTACGTCGTCTTCGTGCCGTTCATCGCGATCGCGGTGACGCGTCATCGCCTCGGCTGGCGCGTCTGGTCGGGCGTGGCGCTTGCAATCGCGGGGCTCGGCCTCCTCGGCGTCAACCGCGACTTCCACATCAACGCGGGCGATCCGTGGATCCTCCTCTGCGCGGTGCTGTGGGCGTTCCACGTGGTGATCGTCGGCGTCTACTCGAAGGACGCGGAGCCGATCCGCCTCTCGCTGATCCAGCTCGGGATGACCGGTCTCGGCGCGCTGGCGATCGCGCTCGCGCGCGGCGACATCGCGACGGAACAGGTCGTGCTTGCGAAGTGGGCGCTCGTCTACGGCGCGGTGCTGCCGGTGGCGGTCGCGTTCACGCTGCAGGTCGTCGCGCAGCGGAAGGCGCCGCCCACGCATACGGCGCTCATCCTCTCGCTTGAGAGCGTGTTCGGCATGCTCTGCGGGATCGCCTTCCTCGACGAGCGCCCGACCGGCCAGCAGTACGCGGGCGCCGTGCTGATGCTCGCGGGCGTGGTCGTCTCGCAGCTGCCGGGGGGCCAGGCGGCGCCGCAGGACGGCGACGGGCGGGGCGCGGATCGGGAAAACTCCCCGAGCATCTGAGACATGCGCGGCTCCCGTTCGGAACGTGTGCAGGAGGCATCGTCCGCCTCCTGAAGCACCCCGAATCAGCAGGAGTCACGTCATGCGCCAGATCACCTCGCTCGTCCTCGCCTCGCTCGCAACCCTCGCCGCCGCCGGCACCTCGCAGGCCGCCGTCTTCGGCCCCGTCTCGACCTCGCTCGGCGCCATCCGCAACGTGATGAGCGTCAACCAGAACCAGACCGGCCCCTCGAACTCGACGAGCTTCCTGACCGTCCAGCGCTGCTCCGGCGTGGTCGAGTATCCGGCGTTCGTCCTGATGGGTTCCGCCGCGGTCGCGACGACCGCCGACTACCAGATCGCGCTCGAGATCCTCAGCCCCACGCAGACCCGCGTTTCGATCTGGGGTTTCGCAGCCTGCGACATCGCGTCGGTCACCTTCGGCTCGCCGAACTCGCGCTGCGGCTACGACATGTCGCGTCCGAACCCGGGCACGCCCGGTTCGATGGCCGGCGCGAGCCCGGTCGCCGTGACCCTCGTCGGCGCGTGGACCTCGTCCATCGCCTTCACGAATGCGGTGCAGGTTCCCGGCACGCCGGCGCGCGGCGACCTCTACGCGCAGATGCGGGTCTCGTTCAGCTCGTGCTTCGACGTGAACGACATCCTCCAGTTCACCGTCGACACCGACATCCTCAACTGATGAGACGCGCCGATCGACGCACGTCGAACGGACGATCCGAACACCACATCGCGGGCGGTTCCTCCGGAGTCTCGGAGGGCCGCCCGCGATCTTCATGCCTCGGATCCACCCCGCGCGCTCACTTCGCGCGCAGGCGCAGCACCACCGAGCCCGCCGTCGTCTCGACGTGCGACTGACCGGCGGCGGCGCCGAACTCGGCCGTCAGGCTGTGGTCGCCGATCTCGGGCGTCCGCGCGCGCTTCGACGGATCGTCGAGCGTGATCGCGCCCGAGACCGTCGTGACGCGCACCGCGCCGTCGAAATCCGCGCCGACCTCGAGGTCGACCGAGCCCGCCTTCGACTCGATCTCGAAGGGATGGTCGTTGCCGTCCGCAAGCGACACGCGCACCGTGCCGTTCGAGGTCGTCGCACGGACGCCGTCGGTCGCAAGCGCGATCTCGATCGAGCCGTTCTGCGTGGTCGCGTCGATGCTGCCCGCATGCCCCGCGACCTTGACCGCGCCGTTCCTCGCGGCGACGCGCAGCGAACCCCCGGTGCCCTGCACGCGGATCGCGCCGTTCGCCGTCTTCACCATCGAGTCGCCGGTGCCCGGCGTGCGGATGACCACCTTCACGCGGTCGCGCTCCATCGGCTTCCCGGGAAACATCGGCTGCACGACGATCGTGCCGTCGGCGGCGCGCTCGGCGTACACGCGCACGAGCTGCTCGCGGCGCTCGACGTCCTTCGCGCTCTCGCCATCGACGACGAACTCCGCGGTGACCGTCGTCTCGACGAGCTTCGGGTCGGCCACGAGCTCGACGTCACCGTTCGGGACTTCCGCGAGGATCCGCTCGCGCACCGGCGCGTCCGCCTTGCGATCCTTCTCGAGCGCGATCTCGGCGTGAAGATGCACGGTGGCGGGCTTCACGTCGTCGGTCGCGAACGCCGGCGGCGCGAACGCGAGCAGGACGGCGACGACCGAGAG
>JBIIYI010000080.1:0-9754 GCA_044346895.1 Phycisphaerales bacterium | reverse complement strand
CCGAGTCCCGGCGCGTAGGTTCGCACCGAAGTTCCTTGCTGTCAAGGTGTTAGGTGCGGGTTCCATCTGTAACGGTTGCTCAAGTTGTGCCGGCGGAACGGTCGATGAACGGGTGGGCAGGATGCAGGCTCGACACAGCGTGGTTCGAGCCTTAGACCCACGGTCAAGAACCAGGATGGTTTGGACCCGAGTGGAAAGACGCAACGGACGGAACCAAGCACCCAGCGTACTTTCCGAAGGAGTGAAGCAATGGCGGACTTTGGCAGCATCAACGGAAACATCCCGACTTCGATCCCGACCGCGTACAGCGCCGGGACGCAGGGTGTCCGCGCGACGACCGGCGCTTCGGCGCGGCGAGTCGATTCGGCTCCCGTCACCGCACGCGGCAGCGACCGCGTCGAGGTGAGCGAAGTGGCTCGCTGGCTGGAGGAGATGAACCGTCTCCCCGCGGTCCGCGAGGACAAGGTCGCCGCCGCCCGCGCGGCGATCGCGAACGGCTCGCTCGACAGCGACGAGAAGCTTGCGATCGCGATCGAGCGCATGATCGACGACATCGGCTGAGTGACGACGGTCGCGGCGCGCGTGGAGGCTCGACCCGAGACCCCACCGAGCCGCGCGGAGCCCCCGCTCCCGCAGGCCCTCCACATGGCCCGAAATCGGCCGGAAGTTCGGCCTGAAGTAGGCCTGAAAGAGGGCCCTGCACACAGCCTCGAAACACCGAACACCCCGCCCCCGAGGCGGGGTGTTCGCTTTGATCTCCCGATCTCGGTCGGGCCGGAATCCCCCGCTTCGAACTTCGCCCGGCCTTCGACCGATCCGCGGCCCCGTACGATCCGCACCCATGGATCCTCGAACGGCTTCCGCTCCGCGCGCGATGCGCGCCTTCCGCGCCGCGCTTCTCCCCGCGATCGCCCTCCTCCCCGCGACTCCGGCGCACGGCCAGCAGGCCCCGGTCAACGGCATGCGTCCGAGCGACCCCTCGCGGTTCGCGCTCGTCGGCGCGAAGGTCATGGTCGCGCCGGGCGAGACGCTCGAGACCGGCACGATCATCGTCCGCGACGGCGTGATCGAGGCGATCGGCGCCAACGCGACGGTCCCCGCGGGCTACCGCGTCTACGACGTGAAGGGGAAGACCGTCCTCCCCGCCTTCATCGAGGCCGCGCTTCCGATCGACAGCACGACCGCGTCCGCCGCGGCGAGCGCGTCGCCGGGCGCCCACTGGAACGCGTTCGTCGTGCCCGAGGTGTCGGCGCAGGCGCTCGCGATCACCGACGCCAACCTCGACGCGCTGCGCACCCAGGGCTTCGCGGTCGCGCGCGTCCTGCCTGCGACCGGGATCTTCCGCGGCTCGTCGGAGACACGGCTGCTCGTCAAGAACACGGAGCGCCCGCTCGGCCGCGACCTCGGCGGCGCACGCGTCCAGACGATGGGCACGCGGTCGGTCGACTGGAGTCAGTTCTTCCAGAACCCCGCCCCGGGCGTCGCCCCGGGCGTCGCGCCGCAGCCGCGCGGCGAGCGCTCGATGGCGTACCCGTCGAGCCTGATGGGTTCGATCGCGCTCATGCGCCAGACGCTCATGGATGCGAAGTGGCGCGATGCGTCGCGCCGGGCCGCGGAACTGGGCTCGCCGATCCCGACCGACGACATGAACGCGCTCGACGCGCTCCTGCCGCTCGTCGCCGGAACCGACGGCCTCCTCCTCGACGCGGCCGACGAACTCGACGCCGCACGCCTGCTCCGCCTCGCCAGCGAGCAGCTGCCGTCCGCGCGGGTCGAAGTCCTCGGCGGCGGCAACGAGTTCCGCAACGAGGCCGAGCTCCGCGCGCTGGTTGCCGAGCGGAAGGCCGCGCTCATCCTGCCCGTCGAGTTCCCGCAGGCGCCCGACCTCGTCTCGCCGACGGCGTCCGAGTCGATCTCGCTGCGCGATCTGATGACGTGGCGCTACGCGCCCACCAATCCGAAGCGATTCGTCGCGACGGGCACTGACGTCGCGCTCACGACGCACCGCCTCGCCGACAAGGCGGCGTTCCGCAAGCGGCTCGCCGACGCCGTCGCGCACGGACTGACGAAGGACGAGGCCCTCGCCGCGCTCACCACGGTTCCCGCGCGCATCCTCGGGATCGACGCGCGCGTGGGCACGCTCGCCGCGGGCAAGCTCGCCAACATCGTCGTCGCGGCGGGCGACCCGTTCGCGAGCGACACGAAGTTCGAAGGCATGTTCATCGCGGGGACGCCCGTCGTCGCGATGCCCGAGGCGCCGGTCCTCGCGTCCGGCTCGTTCGACGTGACCGCGCAGGGTGCGACGCCGAAGCCGCTTGCGAAGGATCTCCGCATCGCGATCGATGCGAAGGACGGCTCGATCAAGGCGTCGTGGGCGGGCGAGGCCGTGAAGAACGAAGGCGAAGCCGCGAAGGCCGACGCCGAAGCCGCGAAGAACGAAGGCGAAGCCGCGAAGAACGAAGGCGAGGCCGTGAAGAACGAAGGCGAAGCCGCGAAGGCCGACGCTGAAGCCGCGAAGGCCGACGCCCGCGCGACTGCGTCCGCGCGCCGCACGAGCGTCGCCGAGGGGCGATTCAGCGGCATGATCGACGGTACCCCCTTCGGTTGCGAAGGCGACCTCCGCATCGCGATCGCCGGCGTCGGCGACGCAGCGCAGCTGATCGCGGAATCGGCCGACGGCACGCGATTCCATTTCACGCTGCGCCGCGTTGCCGCGGAGGACGGCAAGGTTGAGAATGCGGGCAAGCCTGCGAACGCCGACCCGGCGAAACCGCAGGGAGACGCAGGAGAGAAGGACGGGGAGAAGGGCGGGGAGAACAAGGAAGGGGCGAACAAGGAAGAGGCGACAAAGGACGAAGCGAAGAAGAACGAGCCCGCAGCCGACGCCGCGAAGGCGGGCTCCGGGCGCAAGCGTGCGGCGGACGAGGATGACAAGTCGAAGCTCTGGAAGGACGCGCTCCCGTTCCCGCTCGGCGAGTACGGCCTGACCGCGCGTCCCCTCGGTGGCACCGTGCTCTTCCGCAACGCCACGATCTGGACGCAGGGCCCTGCGGGAACGCTCGGGAAGGGCGACATCCTCGTGCGCGACGGGAAGATCGCCGCGGTCGGTGCCGGGATCGACGCGCCGGAAGGCTCCGCCGTCCTCGATCTCTCCGGCATGCACGTCACGCCGGGCCTCATCGACTGCCACAGCCACACCGGCATCTCCGGCGGCGTCAACGAAGGCACGCAGTCGAACACCGCCGAGGTGTGGATCGGCGACGTGATCGACCCGACCGACATCGAGTGGTACCGGCAGCTCGCCGGCGGACTCACCGCGGTGAACCAGCTGCACGGATCGGCGAATCCGATCGGCGGACGCAACTCGGTCGTCAAGATCCGCTGGGGCGAGACCGCCGAGGGCTTCCGCTTCGCCGAAGCGCCGAGCGGCATCAAGTTCGCGCTCGGCGAGAACGTCGTCCGCTCGAAGTCGCGCTACCCGAGCTCGCGCATGGGCGTCGCGACCTATCTCGACGACTCCTTCGAGGCCGCACGCGCGTACCGCGCGCGGCACGCGGCCTACGCGGCGCTCGACGAGAAGACCCGCGCGCGCACGCTTCCGCCGCGCAAGGACCTCGAGCTCGAGACGCTCGCCGAGATCATCGAGGGCAAGCGGCTCGTCCACTGCCACAGCTACCGGCAGGACGAGATCCTCATGCTCCTCGCGACCGCCGACAGGTTCGGCTTCCGCGTGGCGACGCTGCAGCACGTCCTCGAGGGCTACAAGGTGGCGCCCGAGATCGCCGCACACGGCGCGGGCGCCTCGAGCTTCAGCGACTGGTGGGCCTACAAGATCGAGGTGATGGATGCGATTCCGTGGAACGGCGCGATCATGCATCGCGCGGGCGTCAACGTGAGCTTCAACTCCGACTCCGACGAACTCGCGCGGCGCATGAACATGGAGGCCGCGAAGGCGATGCGCTACGGCGGACTCTCGCCCGAGCAGGCGCTCGCGCTCGTCACGATCAACCCCGCGCGGCAGCTGAAGGTCGACCACCGCACCGGCTCGCTCGAGGTCGGGAAGGACGCGGATCTCGCGGTGTGGAACGGGCCGCCGCTCTCGGCCTTCTCGCGCTGCGAGGAGACGTGGGTCGACGGCGTGCGACGCTACCGCCGCGCCGACGAACCCGCGCTGCAGGACTCGATCCGCCGCGCGCGCGCCGAACTCATCGCGAGGACGCTCGCTCCATCGGGCGACGATGCGCGCGCCGGAGGCGGCGAGGGCGAGGGTCGCGGCGGCATGCGCGGAGGTCGCGGCGGACGCGGTCGCGCGCCGACGCTCCTCGAGCGCATGCTCGAGACGCGCGAGGACACGATCTGGCTCAACCTCGCGCGCGGCAGGGATCCGTTCCCGAAGAAGCAGGGCGACTGCGGCTGCGGTCCGTCCGCGGATCCGCTCGCTCCGGCCGCGGCCACCGACGACGGAAGCGCGGGCGCGGTGCCCGTCGCGGGCGAGACCAACTGACGAGGAGACCACCCATGCAAACGATCGAAACCACCACGATGCGCTGCCTCCTCGCGCGCGCCACCGCGCTTCTCGGCGCCGGCGCCGCGTCCACGCTCGCGCACGCCCAGTCCGACGTCGTCCCCGCACCGGCGCAGTCGCGCCCCGTCGCGATCATCCACGCGGTCGTCCACACCGCGACCGAGGCGCAGCCCGTCATCGCCGACGGTCACGTCGTCTTCGACGGCGGACGCATCACGTCGGTCGGCCCGGGTGTGCCTGAACTCCCGCCGAACTGCGAGATCTTCGACGCGAAGGGCATGCACGTGTCGCCTGGATTCTGCGCGATGCCGACGACGCTCGGCCTCGTCGAGACGCTGTCGGTCGAGTCGACCGACGACCGGTCCGAGTTCGGCGACTACCGGCCGGAAGCGGTGCCCTCGGTCGCGATCAACCCCGACAGCGACCTCCTCACCGTGGCGCGCGCGGCGGGCATCCTGCTCGCGATGCCCGTCCCGAACGGCGGCACCGTCTCGGGCAGCGCGTCGGTGATCCGCCTCGACGGATGGACGCCCGAGGCGCTCACCGTCGATCGCTCGGTCGGACTCGTGATGACCTGGCCGATGATCGATCCCGCGCGCACGCTCGTCTCGCGCCGCTCGCCCGAGGAGCAGCGCCGCCGTGCGAAGGAGGAAGTCGAGAAGATCGGGCGCTTCTTCGACGAGATGAAGGCGATCCTCGCGGCGCGCGCGGCCGATCCGACCGTCGCGCGCGACGAGCGCGCGGAGGCGATGCGCGACGTCCTCTCGGGGAAGGACCCGGTGTTCGTCCAGGTCGGGAGCGCCGCGCAGATCGAGAGCGCCGTCGCGTGGCTCAAGGCCCGCGGCATGCGCGCGGTGATCGTCGGCGCCGAGGGCGTCGAGAGCGCGATTCCCTTCCTGAAGTCGGAGTCGGTGCCGGTCATCGTGAACGGCGTCCATCGCCTTCCCGGCCAGCGCCATGCGCCGACCGACGCCGCCTATGCGCTTCCGAAGAAGCTCGCCGACGCGGGCATCCTCTTCTCGATCGCAACCGCCGACGAACCCGCCCACGAGCGCAACCTTCCGCATCACGCGGCGACCGCCGCGGCGTTCGGCCTCGACCCCGAGGCGGCGCTGCGCGCGGTGACGGCGAATCCCTGCGCGATCGCGGGGGTCTCGTCGCGCTACGGCACGGTGGAGCCCCTCAGGAGCGCGACGATCATCGTGACGCGCGGTCACCCGCTCGAACTGACGAGCGACGTCGCCGCGGCGTGGATCGACGGCCGCTCGATCGACCTCACGAGCCACCAGAGCCAGATGAAGCGGAAGTACGAGACGAAGCTCGATCGCGCGCAGGCGGAGGCGAAGTCCGATGCCGAGAAGGGCTCGGAGCCGCCGGTGAAGGACGCCTCCGAGTGAGATCCGCGCGCGCCCGGCGCCGCGGAGGGCCGCCCGCGCGCAGGATGCTCACCACGCGACCGAGCCGCTCGTCTCGAACCTGCCTCCGCCATTGGCGTTCAGCGTCGCTCCGACCTCGATCGACGTGCCTGGCGGGGGGCTCTTCTCGAAGCGCGGCTCGAGCCGGACGACGTAGATCGAAAGGGTCTCGTCGAAGTGGCGCGTCTGCTCATCCTCGGTCGCGAGACGCACGTCGAACGCGAGCGTCTCGGGCTCGGCACCCTTCGCGCGCAGGATGACGCGCAGTTCGCCCGCCATCCGCGTCGAGCGGCCGTTCGCATCGAGCGCGTCGAAGCGGAGATCGATGGTCGGCCTGCCGCCCGTGGCGCGCTCGACCTGCGACAGCCGCGTCAGGACGAACCGTTCCGCCGAATGGGTCGCGAGGGGCGAGGTCGGTGCCGCCGGCGGCGTCTGGGCGGTCATCGCCGGAAGCTCGCCGCCGTCGGTGGTGCTGATCGGCGTCGCGGGCTTCTGCTTCGCGGGATCCTTCGTCGACGACTCGCACGAGACGGCGAGCAGGGTCAGGCTCGACGCGATGCACGCCGCACCTGCGAGACGCGCCAGGCCGGTTGACCAGCGGCCTCGGCCCGACGAGGTCCGGTCGACGGCCGTCGACTTCGCGCCGAGGGGTTCGAAGGAGCGGGTGCTGCTTGCGGGCATGCGCGCAGGGTACGGGACTTTTGCGGATCCGCGCCTTTTGCAGGTCGACGGGGCGCGCGGCCGATCTTCCCGCATGCACCTCGATCCCTCGACTCGGACGAACCGCCCGCTCCGTTCCCTTCCGCTTGCCTGCGCGCTTGGTCTCTTCGTCGCCCTGACCGCCTGCGAGTCGACCTCGAACGGCCGGCCCAAGTCGTCGAAGCCGAGTCGCGAGCAGCGCGATGCGTCGCCGAAGTCTCCGGCGCAGTGGTCGATGATGGGCGAGATGCCCGAAGACGGCCAGCGGTTCGACGAGGAGATGACCACCGTCGAGATCGAGGTCGAGGAAGGGGCGGGACCCGGCGGCACCGACGTGATCGTGGAGCGTCGGGTGACCCGCCGCACGGTGCCGCACGGCGCCCTGCGCGGAGCGCATGGGGAGCCGGTGCGCGTCCCCGGGCGTCCGCTCGACATGCCCGCCGGCGCCTGGATGCCGGTCGATGGACCGGTGATGGCTTTCACGCCCGGCCCGAACATGGCCTTCGACCCGAGCATGGGTAGTGGCATGGGTAGTGGCATGGGGATGCACCCCGGCATGGGTCCCAGCCCGTCCGATGCACCCAAGCCCGCGCATCCGCCGGTCATGCTCGGCGTCCGCATGCGTGAGGTCGACCCGGTGCTGGCCACGCACCTCGGGCTCGACCCGCGCAAGTGCGCGGTGCTCGAGGACGTCTCTGAAGAACTCGGAGCGCACGCCGGCGGACTGCGCGACCACGACATCATCATCGAGGTCGACGGCTCGAAGCTCGCGAGCCCGTCCCACATCCGCGCGGTGCTGCGCTCGAAGAAGCCGGGTGACACGGTCATCCTGAAGGGCCGCCGTGCGGACGGCGAGTGGTTCGAGGCCACGATCACGCTCGAGTCCTTCGACCATGGCAAGCTGCTCTCGGTCACGCCCGCCCGCGTCGGCGGGTGATGGCGCGGCTGCCCTCGATGACGGCCCGCGGCGGTCCGGTTTGCGCGGCCGTCCCGTCCGATGTCCCGGCCGATGTGCCGGCCGATGTGCCGGCCGATCGACGCCCCGACGGCGTCGGTATACTCCGCCTCCCATGCTTGAGACCGTCGCCTTCGAACCCGGTACCCGCATCCGCGTCACGCAGCAGATGCCGCAGACCCATGCCGTCTGGACCACGGCGGTCGAGGGGATCGTCTGTCGCTATCGGCAGGCGAAGACCGGGTCGTGGTTCGCCCACGCGAAGAGCGACCGGCTCTGGCTCGACCGGCTCGAGGTGAAGAAGGACGACGGCGAGCTCGTGACCCTCAACCTCGACCGCTACAGCGTCGTCGAAGCGATCTGAGCCCGCGAGCGCGCCGGTGGCCGGTGCACGGCATCGATCTTCAAATCCGTCTCAGAGGCTGATGCCGCGGTACCCGACGCGCAGACCGCGTCACGGCGACTTGTTCGGTCGTGACAACGCGGCGGTGCGCGAACCGAGGTCGCGTGGCTTCGGGGTGCGTGGCTTCGGGGTGCGTGGCTTCGGGGTGCGCGGCCTCGGGGTGCGCGGCTTCGGGCCGCTCGGCATTGGGGCGCTCAATCGACGCGCGGCGCGCTCTTGCCGATCGAGCAGATCGTGGCCTTCTCGCGCCAGGATCGTCCCATCGCGCCCGCGATCCAGCCGTTGAGTCCGTCGAGGGTGACGGCATCGACCTCGGCCGAGAGTTCGCCGAGCGAGCGGCATCGACCGAGGCGGTACCAGTCGCTCGAGAGCGACGCCGCGCGTGCAGCCGTGCTCTCGCCCTGCATCACGAGCCGGCTCTTCATGCCGACCACCGCGCGTCGGAACTCGTCGGCGTCGACGCCCTTCTCGAACCGCTCGAGTTCGGCTCGGATCGTGTCGAGCGTCTCCTGCGCGCGCTCCGGGGTGCTACCCGCGTAGACGGCAACCATGCCCCGCTCACGTCCGCCGGCGTAGCCTGCGTTCACCGAATAGCAGAGGCCGCGTCGCTCGCGTACCTCCGTGAAGAGGCGGCTCGATGACTCGCCGCCGAGGATGTTGGTCGCGAGGCGGCAGTGGAGGCTCGACGCCTCGCGCTCGTTCGGCGCGGCAAGGCCGAGTGCGATGTGGGTCTGGTTCGACTCGTCGTGCTCGTGCAGCACGCCGCCCTTCGCAGCGCCGGTCGCCTGGACGTCGGTTGCCTCGCCTTCCCATCCGCCGAGGAGTTCGTCGAGCTGCCGGGCGAGCTCGTCCGCGCGCACGGCACCCGCCACCGCGAGGATCGATCCGACGGGACGAACGCGGCGCATCCAACTGTCGCGCAGCGACTCGATGTCCGCCCGCTCGAAGGCGACCTTGTTGCCGTGGCCGTTCCGATCGAACGGCGGCGGAAGATGGAGTTCGCGCAGCCGGAGCGAGACGCGGTGCTGTGGATCGTCCTGCAGGCTCTCGAGCGACTGGAGGGCCAGGCTGCGCACCGCCTCGAGCGCCTCGCCCGGAAGGTGCGGCCGGACGACGAGATCCGCGAGGAGCGGCAGCGCCTCGGCGATCCGCGCACCGATGGTGGTCGCGCCGATCACGATGTGGACGGCCGCCGGCGATACCGCGCGCTGGACGCCCGCACGGTCGAGCGCGTCGGAGTACTTCCGGCTGTCGCGCGAGCCTGCGCCGCGCTGCGAGAGTTCGGCGAGGAGACTCGACCATCCGTCACCGGCTTCGCCGGCCGGATCCGACGCGTTGCCCGCGGGGAGGAGCCAGCTCACGGCCGCCGTGCGGACCCCCGCCATCTCCTCGACGAGCAGTGGCATTCCACAGCGGAGCATGCGGACGACGATCGGGTTCTGGCGAGGCTGTGTGGACATCGGGTGGGCGCTGTGAAGGGCGCGGCATCATCCCCGAAGATGGCCGGCCGTGCCGCAGCACGTGCGCAATTTCCGATCGCTTCGGCCATGCGGCGTGCCCTCGACCCCCGTGAGATCGGACGTTCCCGGCGGGCGGAGCCGCGCCGCAACCCGCGATCCGGCCCGTCAGACGTCAGAGATCCTTCGACCGGAACCGGTTCGGCGGCTTCCCACGGACCACGTCGAAGACGGAGCCCGCGTGGGCCGATTCCAGTAGGAGAGATCCAGGGAAGTTGGGGCGAGGAAGAGGAGCGTGAT
>JBIIYI010000474.1:0-2718 GCA_044346895.1 Phycisphaerales bacterium | reverse complement strand
CGAGGCCGAGGATGTCCTGCATCGGAAGTACTGCAAGCGCAGCAGGCGACGCGAGGACGATGCGGTTCATCGCCTGGTGCGCCGGGCCGTCGCCCGCGTAGGCGCGGAAGCGCGCGCGCTGGGCGGAGTCGCGGTTCCCCCACCACTGCTCGGTCGTCTCGTTGTCATGCGTGCCCGCGTACACGACCGCGCGGAACGGATGGTTGTGCGGCATGTCGCCCGACTTCCCGCTCCAGAACGCGTTCTGCACGATCCGCATGCCCGCGAGTCCGAAGCCGTCGCGCAGCGCCTCGACCTCGGGCGTCAGCGCGCCGAGATCCTCGGCGATGAGCGGCAGGTTCGCGAAGCGCTTCGACATCGCCGTCAGGAGCGCGCGTCCGGGCGCGCGGCGCCACTCGCCGCGGCGCGCGTTCTTTGCGCCCGCAGGAACCTCGTAGGCGTTGTGGAAGCCGATGAAGTGGTCGATGCGGACGAGGTCGAAGCGCTCGGCGGCGCAGGCGATGCGCGAGATCCACCACGCGAACTTCTGCTTCGCGTGCGCGTCCCACGCGTAGTGCGGATGGCCCCAGAGCTGACCGTCGGCGGAGAACCCGTCGGGCGGGACGCCCGTCAGCACCGACGGCGTGCCGTCCGGCTTCAGACGGAAGAGCTCGGGATTCGCCCGCACGTCGGCGCTGTCGGCGGTGACGAAGATGGGTACGTCGCCGATGAGCGCGATGCCGCGCTTCGTGCAGTGGGCGCGGAGTTCGGCCCAATGCGCGTCGAGCTTGAACTGGATGAACGCGTGCAGCGCGCGCGCGCCGGCGTCGCCGCCCGCGATGAAGTCGAGCCACGCGGGGAGCCATGCCGCGCGGGCGCTGAAGCGTCGGTACTCGCGCGAGCGCGGGCCGTTCGCCTTCGCGAACGCGGCCGCCGCCTTCGCGTAGCGCGCCATGCGGATTGCGCGGTTCGCGGCGAAATCGCAGTCGCCGTGGCCGATCCGCCGCCGGTCGCGCGCGGGGACGACGAGATCGCGCGGCGCAAGCAACCCTTCCGAAACGAGGGGCTCGAGCGCGAGGAAGGTCGGCTCGATCGCAAACGACGACGGCGATGAGTACGGGCTGTCGCCGTAGCCGACGGGTCCGACGGGCAGCATCTGCCAGACGCTCACGCGCGCGCTGGAAAGCCAGTCGGCGAAGGCGTGCGCCGCGGGCCCGATGTCGCCAGCGCCGTACGGGGACGGCAGGCTGGTGACGTGCATGAGGACGCCCGCGCGGCGGGTCGAGAGGAGCGGATGCGAGGCGAGCGTCTTCGCGGACGGGGGTTTCGATGGCATGGGAGGTCGTGATATAGCTGCCCGGCGGAAACGGTGCCACGGAAACGGTGCCAAGCACGTGCCGGGAGGTGCCATGCACCAGACGCCACGTGCTTGGAGTCGGAAACCGGCGAACCGAACCGCGTAGGCGACCACGTAAAGCCAGGCTGCAGAGGCGGTTGCAAGATCGCAGCGGCCGGTACCCGGCACGTGCCGGGAGGTTCCATGCACCAGACGCCACGTGCTTGGCACCAAACGCGTCCTTGGCACCAAACGCGAGCGCGATCGGAAACGGTGCCAAGCACGTGCCGGGAGGTGCCGTGCACCAGACGCCACGTGCTTGGCAACGCTGGCTGGGGAAGCGACCCGCGCGGAACACACGTAAATCACTCCTGTGGATGAGCTTGCGGAACCGAGGCGTCCGGTACCCGGCACGTGCCGGGAGGTGCCGTGCACCAGCCGGCACGTGCTTGGCACCGACCGCAAATCGGTGCTGCCTCAGGCGCCCGCCGCATCGCCGACCACGATCATCTCCCCGACGAGCCCGGGCCCGAACGCAAGCCCGACCCACGGGAGCGGCACCCCTTCCGCGGCAAGCCGCTTCAGGATGAACGGAAGCGTCGCGCTCGACATGTTGCCGTACTCCCGCAGGATCGCGCGGCTCGCCGCCGTCTGGCCTTCATCGAGCCCAAGCGCATCCGCGACCCGGTCGATCACGCGGGGCCCACCCGGATGGATCGCCCACCCGCCGACCGCCGCGCGCGTGAGGTCGTGCGTCGCGAGCGCGGCGTCGACCCATGCGCCGACCTCGCGATGGAGGATGTCGGGGACGGCGGCGCCGAGCGTCATCTCGAAGCCGTGATCGCCGACCTGCCACGCCATCTCCGCGTGGCTTTGAGGAATCAGCGTCGCGTGCGTGCCTGCGATGCACGGGTCGCCGCGTCGGGCGGCGCGCACGACGATCGCGGCCGCGCCATCGGCGAAGAGCGTGTTGGCGACCAGTCGATCGAGCCGCGCCGAGTGGTGGAAGTGGGCGGACGAAACTTCGACGGCAACCACGAGGACGACCGCTCCCGGATCGGCCGCAACCGCGTTGCGCGCCGCGACGAGCGCGTTGACGGCCGCGTGGCAACCCATGAAGCCGACGTTGAGCCGCTGCACGCTTCGCCTGATTCCAAGCGCCTCGATGAGCCGAGCATCGATGCCCGGCGACTCGAAGCCCGTGCAGGAGGCCGTCACGAGGTGCGTCACGGCGCCGGGCTCGACCGACGCGTCGGCGAGCGCGCGCGTCGCCGCCGCGCGCGACATCGCCCCCGCCGCGCGCGACCAGAGCTGCATCCGCTGCGCCGTTCCCGGCGTTTCGCCGCGGCGGTAGAACGCCCCGTCGCCGTCCGACGAGTCACCTTCGAACGCCGCGCACCATC
>JBIIYI010000079.1:0-9758 GCA_044346895.1 Phycisphaerales bacterium | reverse complement strand
CGTCCGTTCGACTCGTTCCTCCTCATCGGCGGCAACCCGACCGGCACCAACACCACCAACGCCGACCCCTCGTGGAACTCGGGCGGCTCCGGCTCGCACGCTGGCAACTCGAACGGCTGGACGCGCGCCGACCTCGTGAACAACGGCCAGCTCGGCTGGTTCAACTCGTCGCCGCCGAACCTGCAGGGTCGCGTCGGCACCGCGCCGAACACCGCGACGCTCGTCAAGATCGGCCAGTTCATGCTCTCGGCCGGTCATGAAGTCCGCACCTACACGCTCACCGCCGGCTACAACAACGGCGCGGGTGGCTCGGTGCAGTTCTTCACCGGCAACTTCGTGCTCCCGGCGCCGGGCGCGATCGCGCTCCTCGGCCTCGCTGGCTTCGCGCGGCGTCGCAGCCGCTGAGCCGCCTCGCGGTCGGTTCTCGACCGATCGAATGGCAAACCCGAACCGGACGCCGAAAGGCGTCCGGTTCGCTTTTTCTCGAAATGGGTGAGGCCGGCTACCAGGCCCGCGACGAGGTCCGCGAGCAGCCCTGGGCCGTGGCCGGTTCACTCAACAGGCAGCGACGGTGAGCGCAGAATCCGCGGTTTGAGGCCACGCAAGCCCATTGCGCACAAGTCTTTTTGGAAAATGGACTTGCGTCAGAATCAAGTCGGCCTTCCCCGGCACATGTGCGGCAGATGAAGCCGAGTGTTTTTCGGCAATTTGCGAATGCGGCTGCTTGACTGCCCCGTGAAACAGGCCATGCTCCGTCCCGAGGGTAGTTCAGCGGCTCACTCCGCTCGAACGACATGGGAACGCAGCCTGCGTGCAGGCTGCAACTCGAATGCCTGTGCGCAGGCATTCAAAAGGGACTGTCCTGCGGCGTCCACCGCTCGACAGTGTGCGTGCACATCGTGGTTCCGCGTCCAGCGGAATCGTCCTGTCCCCGCCGGGCTTCCCCGGCTCCCTGTGTGTCCTGTCCCCTTTTCCTTAGGAGTGAGATCATGAAGTTTGTGGCTTCCATGGCCCTCGCGGCCGCCGTGTCGTCCGCCGCGTCGGCGACCTTCGTCGAGTACGTCGTCGTCAAGACCTCGGCGACCAACTCGGGCATCGCCCTCGACGTCTACAACGTCTTCGCCCGTTTCAACGGCCCGACCGACACCCTCCTCAACGCGTTCAACTTCAACCGCGTTGACGGAACGGCCGGCAACATGTTCTACCACAAGGACACTGCTTCCGGAAACTCCGGCGTGCTCATGAAGGAGTTCGGCACCTGGGCCCCGCAGGCCACCGCCTCGCCCACGCTGAACCGTCCGTTCGACTCGTTCCTCGTGATCGGCGGCACCGCGACCGCGACCAACACGACCAACGCTGACCCGTCGTGGCCGGCTGCTGGTGGTGGTTGGACCCGTCCGGACATCCCGAGCGGCAACAACATCGGCTGGTTCAACTCGTCCCCGCCGAACCTCCAGGGCCGCGTCTTCGTCGGCACCGGCGCCGCCGCCAACACCGACCTCGTTCGCATCGGCCAGTTCGTGGTTGACGCGGGCGCCAACGGTGGCGTGTGGAACCTCAAGATCGGCTACAACAGCGGCGTCTCTGGCGCTCCGGTTCAGTTCGCCGAGACCACCTTCAACCTCCCGGCCCCGGGCGCGCTCGCGCTCCTCGGCCTCGCCGGCCTCGCCGGTCGTCGTCGCCGCTGATCCTCAGCGCTGACGAGCCACGGATTCGCCGGACCTTCCGGCCCACTCCCAAGGCACATTTCCACCCGCCGCGGTTCACCGCGGCGGGTGGTGTTTTTGTCCTTGCCGATCCGCCGCCGTACGGCCGATTCGAGCGAAGGGGGAGCCCCCCGCCCTGCCCGACGATGACGATCGAATGGGACGACGACAGCGGCGGCGACGGCGACCCTCAAGGCTCGGAATGAGCCCATTTCCGCGCATCATCCCGCATGAGCCGCGACGAGCGCGGCGTTCGCAACACGATCGATGGACCATCTCCCGGGCTTTTTTCAATCCTCGCATCCGGAGCGGGAACCACTTCGATATCCCGACGTACCGCCTCGACCTCCGGCCGGATCACCCGGCCGAAGCGTCCGCAGTACTCGGGATTTGCCGCGAACCTCGCCCAACTCGCGGATTTTCCATCCAGAAATCTCGTCCCCCTCCGGGGCTGGGTTATGTTGGATGCGCTCCGTCCGGGCCGGCGGAGCACGCGGCTCCGAAGGTTCGTCCCGAAAGGGAGGGGTCTTCCGAGCCTCGAGTTTGAGGTCTCGTCACTTCGGATCGCGTGTTTCGGATCCGAACCTCCCCTTCACAGCGCAGAAACCAGAGCAGGAGCAACACGTGAAGACAAGTCTGACCATCGGTGGCCTTCTCCTCGGCGGCATCGCCGTGTACCTCGGCCAAATGCAGGCGACCGCAATCCCGAGCGACGGCGGCGCCGCACTCGCCGGTCCCGACGTCATCGTCGGCGCGATCCCCGATGTCGCGCGCTACGCGCCGGCCACCTACAACACGGTCGAGTACGCGTCCTACGCCTTCGGCTCGACCAGCTGCAACATCGGTACGACGCAGCTCCAGTGGCAGCCGAATCCGAGCAACCTCCACCCGACGATCCCGCAGAACATGTACCGCATCAAGAACGGTGCGATCGAGCAGATCGGCATGTCGTGGTGCAAGCACGGATTCTGCGCGCTGCAGCAGAACCTCTGCGGAACCTGCACTCCGGCCGGCTCGGGCTGCCCGACCGTCCTCGGCATCGGCTGCTCCGACCCCTACACCGCGAGCCTGAACGGCGATCAGGGCGACCTCAAGAGCCGCGGCCCGATCAATCCGGCGACCGGCGTCTTCAGCGGCACGTACACCGACCCGACCGCGCCGACCGGCCTCCCGACCTCGCTGCGCGAGCGCGTCATGGTTGCCCGCAACGACCTCAACCCGGCGCTCAACGCGGGTGCCATCTACGTCACCGAGTGCCAGTACATCCACCCGGACGACGCGTCCTCGGGCAACGACAACAACAACGCGTCCTACCGTCTCTGCACGGTCGGAGCGACGTGGTCGACGTCCCTCGGATACCCCCTGACGCTCAGTGGCGCGACGCTGCAGCAGCAGCCCGCGATCAATGCGTGGAAGGCGGCGCACGCCGACGTGACGATCACCCCGGTCGATGTCGTCGGTGACGGTCGCTTCCTCGTCGGCTCGCGCGCGATCGACAACGGCAACGGCACGTGGCGCTACGAGTATGCGGTGCAGAACCTCAACTCGGATCGCGCGGGCGGTCGCTTCTCGGTTCCGCTGCCTCCCGGCGCCGTCGTCACCTCCGCGAGCTTCAAGGGCCCGAAGTACATGAACGGCGAGCCCTACTCGAACCTCGACTGGACCTACACGGTGTCGGGTGGCATGATCACCTTCCAGTGCGAGGCCAACACCAACGTGAACGCGAACGCGCTCCGCTGGGCGACCCTCTACAACTTCCGCTTCACCTGCGACAAGGCGCCCGCCTCGGGCTCCGTGCAGCTCGGTCTGTGGAAGGCCCCGACGACCGGTAGCCCCGCTACCTCGATGACCGTCTCGGCCAGCGTCCCGAGCGGACCGCCGCCGATCCCGGGCGATTTCGACGGCAACGGCACTGTCGACGCCGCCGACCTTGCGTTCCTCCTCAGCGCCTGGGGCACCCCGGGAGCCGACCTGAACGGCGACAACGGCACCGATGCGAGCGACCTCGCGATCGTGCTGAGCAACTGGGGCTGATCCCGGCTGCGAACGAGTTCGAACCTACGCGACGGGAGCCCTTGCGGCTCCCGTCGCTCTTTTTCACACGCCGACCACGACGCGCGCGGCGTCTGCGGAACCCGGTCGTGGAGCCGCCGGTCTCGCATCCGTCCTGCGACGAGTCCAACCAAAGCCCGAGAGGACGATCGCGCGCGGAGCGATCGGGAAATTGCGGGAACTCCCGGACTTCCTGCGTCGTGTAGGACGCGGGCACCGAAGATTCCGGTCCTCGAACCTCGGATCCGGGTCGATTGCGGAGTCAGGTGCGCCGAGTTCATCGCGCGGGACTTGCATCGAGGGCCTTTCGGGCCGATGTTCGGGGTCGCGGTCGTCGAACCGCGGAGTCCCGACAGGATGCGGGCATCCATCCGGGCATCCATCCGGGCATGATCGCCCGACGCACGGCATCGCCTCCCGCGGCGCGGGAGCATCCGATGTCGACGGACACGTGCACCTCCAGAGTGAACCAACATGAAGACCCTTCTTCGAACCCTTCTCGCCGGCAGCCTTCTCGCAGGACTCGCGCCAACCGGATCCCCGGCATCGGCGTCGCAGGCTGCGCCGCCGAAGGGCGGCGCCGGCGCTCCGGCGGGACGCCCGGTCACGCGGCTGACCATCCCGGACGTGCTGCGGCATGACCTCGTCACGCTGAACGTGCCCGAGGGGATTCCGGAGAAGGTCGAGATCGCCGTGCCCATCGGCGGCAAGACCGAAGTACTCCGGCTCTTCCGAACCTCGCTGCGCGCGACGGGCTCGAAGATGCTCCTCGACCGCGGCAACGGTGTGATGGAGGAGGCGCCGCTTCCCCCGCACCGCACGTACCGCGGAACCGTCGCGTCGAACGGCGCGCTGGTCGCGGCGTCGGTCGTCGACGGCAAACTGTGGGCCATGATCGACATGCCGGGCGACACGGTCTTCGTCCAGCCCGCGAGCGACTTCGACGCCGCGCAGCCCGCGACGTCGCACGTGGTCTATGGCCACTCGAACACCGCGCCGAGCGACTTCCACCGCTGCGGCAACGACGAGACGAAGCTCGCGGCGCCCGACTGGATGCTCGGCATCCCGACCGATCCGGGCGAGCTCCCGGGCGCGGGTGGCGTTGATCCGACGGGCATGGGCGGCGACGGTGGCGAGGGCGGCATCGCGGGAACCACCCCGTTCATCGCCGAGATCGCCTTCGACGCCGACTTCGAGTTCTTCCAGAAGAACGCTTCCAACGCCGCCAACACGGTCAACGACATCGAGAACGTGATGAACGCCGTGGCGCTCGTCTACGACCGCGACGTCAACATCTCGTACGAGTTCACCACGTTCGTGATCCGAACGACCGCGTCCGACCCGTACACGACGAGCATCATGGACGACCTGCTCTGCGAGTTCCGGACGAAGTGGAACACGACGCCGGAAAGCCAGATCCAGCGCGACGTGGCGCAGCTCTTCACGGGCAAGACGATCACGGGCAACGTGATCGGCCTCGCGTGGCTCGGCGTGGTGTGCAATCAGTCCGGCAACGACTGCGCCGGAACCGGCAACCTCGCCTATTCCGCGGTCGAGAGCCGCTTCACGGGCACGTTCGACTTCCGCGTGTCGCTCTCCGCGCACGAGATCGGGCACAACTGGCAGGCGCAGCACTGCGACTCGGCCAATCCCTGCAACATCATGTGCTCGATCATCAACAGCTGCCAGGGCACCACGGGGACGAATCTCAAGTTCGCCGCCACGGAGCAGGCGCAGATCACGGCCTTCCGGAACGCGGTCGCGTGCGATCCGGTGCTGCCGGCGCCGATCACGCCGCCCTTCTCGGACAACTTCGACGCCCTGGCCTCGATCAACGTGAACAACTGGATCCACTCGAAGGGCGCCGCGGTCAGCACGGCGGCGCTCGGCGAACCGACGCCGACGCGCTCGCTCAACCTCGATGCGATCTCGAACCTCGAGTATGGCGACGACGAGATCCGCTCGAACTTCATCCTCCTCTCGGGCGTGTCGACCGCGTTCCTTACCTACTCGACGCAGCATCGCGGCGTCGAGTCGGGCAAGCAGCTGATCGTCGAGTACCTGAACAGCTCGCTCGACTGGGTGGTCATCAACACCATCACGTCGGACGGCGTCGACCAGACCACGTTCGACGCCTGGCAGCACACGCTGCCGGCGAACGCGAAGCACAACAAGTTCCGCATCCGCTTCCGGGCGGCGGTGGACACGCAGGACGACGACTGGTTCATCGACTCGGTCGGCGTCTCGTCGGTCATCCTCCCGCCGAACGACGAGTGCAGCGCCGCCACGCTCGTCACCGAGGGATCGATCCCCTTCAACACGACCAACGCGACCGCCAGCGCGACGGCGCTGCCGGTGTCCTGCGACGACGGTACCGGAACCACCGTCCAGAACGACATCTGGTACATCCTCTCCGCCTCCTGCACGGGCAACATGACCGTCTCGACCTGCGGAACGGCCGGATTCAACACGAAGATCGCGGCGTACTCGCTCGCATGCCCGCCGCTCGGGTCGCTGATCGCGTGCAACAACGACGGCGCCGGCTGCTCGGGCTTCACGAGTTCGATGACCTTCCCGGTCGTCGCCGGAAACAGCATCCTCGTCCGCCTCGGCGGAGTGAGCGGAGGCGGCACGGGTACGCTCAACATCACCTGTGTGCCGGTCGCGCCGTGTCCGGCCGACTTCGACGGCGACGGTGCCGTCGGCGCCTCCGACCTCGCGGAGATGCTGAATGCCTGGGGCGGGCCTGGAGCCGACCTCAACGGCGACGGATCGACCGACGCCGCCGACCTCGCCGAGCTGCTCGGTGCGTGGGGCGACTGCTGAACCGAGCGGCCTCGCGCCCGAATCCGAACGCATGCGCTCGCCGCCCCGTCCACGACGGGGCGGCGTTGCGTCGTTCGAGTGCCGTCGCTCCGCGCGATGTGCGACCGGCATGGCGGCGAGCCGCGCACGGCGATATAAACGGGGCGTGTCCAAATCCGGGGACTCCCTCGATCAGTGCACTCCTCCGACCAGACCTCCGGCGGCACTGCCACGCCGGAGCCGGCTGGCGATCGCGTCCGTCTCGATGGGATCGGTCGCGGTGTTCACCTCGTGCGTGGGATTCGGGATCTCGGGGCTGCTGGCCGCGTTCCTCGGCATGATCGCGCTCGACCGGATCCGGCGCGAGGCGCCGGCACTGCGCGGCCGCGGCCTCGCGTGGACGGGCATCGCGCTCGGACTGGTTGCGTTCACCCTGTCCGTGATCGTCGCCTGGGGCGTTCAGTCGCTTCAGAAGGAGTGGCATGCCGATCTCGACCGCGCGCTTGCGCGGACGTTCGCCATCTCGACGGGGGCGACCGCGGAAGGGTCGTCTGCCGGAGATGACGGGGGCGCGGAACTCGGAGCGGCTGCGGTCGTCGACGAAGGCGCCGCGTCGGAGGCGCTGAAGAGCTGGATCGGCCGCGAAGGCGCCACCGTCACCGCTGCGGAACTCACGTCGTTCGCGACGGAGGCGCGCGCACGCTTCGGCGGATTCCGCGGCTTCCGGGCACTCTCCGAGGATCGTCAGGGTGGATTCCAATCCGTGCAGCGCGTGGTGGTGACCGCGGAGTTCGATTTCGAGACGGGCCCGAGGCTCGGATCGATTGGCTTCTGCTTCATCACCGACACGCGGAGCCTGCTCCCCGAACCGCGCCTCGATTCGATCGCGATCCTCGACGCCGAGCGCGGAACGCTGTCGATTCCACGCGCGCCGAAGGTGGACGATGCCGCGAACGAGAGTGCGAACGCGAGTGCCGACGCGGTGCCCACCGGCGCGGACGCGCGACCATCCCCACCAACCGAGACGAAGGCTGCGCCATGACGACCGTTCGATCGATTCTCCGGCCCGGTGCGCGCGTGACCGTGATGGGCCTCGGCCAGTTCGGTGGCGGCGTCGGCGTGACGCGATACCTCCTCGCGCGCGGTGCACGCGTGACGCTGACCGACCGCGAGCCGGCGGAGAAGCTGGCGAAACCGCTCGCCGAACTCAGGTCGGAGATCGACACCGGGCGCGTGACCTGCGTGCTCGGCGAGCACCGCGTCGAGGACTTCACGTCCGCGGATCTCGTCGTCGCGAACCCCGCCGTGCCGCATCCGTGGGACAACCCGCTGCTCGTGGCGGCGCGGGGCGCGGGCGTGCCGATCCACACCGAGATCGGCCTGACCGTCGAGGCGCTCGCCGAGCGCGGGCTTGCGAACGTCGTGGGTGTGACCGGAAGCGCCGGAAAGAGCACGACGAGCGCGATGCTGCGCGCGGCGCTCGATGGAGACGGGCGGCGCGCCCACTTCGGCGGCAACATCGGCGGCTCGCTGCTCGGCGCCATCGACGCGATCGATCGCGACGACTTCATCGTGCTCGAACTCTCGAGCGCGATGCTGTGGTGGCTCGGGGAGACGCTGCGTTGGTCGCCGCCGGTCGCCGTCTTCACGAACCTGCTCGAGAACCACATCGACTGGCATGGCTCGTTCGCCCACTACGCGCGGTCGAAGTCGATGCTCCGCGCGCACATGCCGAAGGACGGCCGCTTCGTGACCGCGTTCGCGGGTACGCCCGCTGCGGCCCGCGCGGTCGAACTCGGCGCCGAGCCCTGGTGGAACGCACCCACGCCGCCGCCGGTCGAGCTGCCGCCGGTCGAAGCGATGCGGCCGGCCGTACCCGGACATCACAACCGTGCGAACGCGCACCTCGCGCTCGCGGGAGCTCTGGCGGCCTACGACCACGCCGGCCTCGACGCAGCCGCGGCGCTTCCGGCGCTTCGTGCGCGCATCGAGGCGTTTCGTGGGCTCAAGCATCGGCTCGCCTTCGTGCTCGAGGCGGACGGCGTGCGCTACTACGACGACTCGAAGTCGACCACCGTCGAGGCAACGCTGCTTGCGATCGGGAGTTTCGACGACGTCGCGCGCATCCATCTCATCGCCGGCGGCTACGACAAGGGCGCCGACCTCGCGCCGATCCGCGCGCTCGGCGGGCGTCTCGCCGGGCTCTACGCGATCGGAGCGACGGGCCCGAGCCTGCTCGGCGGCGCGCGCGCCCATGCCTGCGGCACGCTTCCCGAGGCGATGCGCGCGGCGCGTGCGAACGCGCGCGAGGGCGACATCGTGCTGCTCTCGCCCGGATGCGCGAGTTGGGACCAGTTCACGAACTACGAGGAACGCGGCGAACTCTTCGCGCGCCTCGCGGACGAGCGGACCGCGCCTGCAGCGATGGAAGCGTCGTCGTCGGCGGCGGCGGCGTCTCGCTGATCGGCATGGAGCGCGCCCCTGCGAAGACCGCGCGAGGCGCGCGTTGCGAGCCGCGTGTGAAGGCACTTGTAAAGGCGCGCGGAAAAGCACCCGGGAAAGCACGACGCCCGCGCAGGGCGCGGGCGTCGGGTGAAGTCTGCGAGGATGGGTCTTCCGCGGTCAGTTGTACCACTTGACCTTCGGCGGCAGCGGGCCGCCGGCCGGAGTCCACCACGGTGGATTGTCGCGCACGGCGTCGATGCGGTTCTCGAACTCGGGCGGCTCCTCGCGATACTCGGGAGTCGTGCGGATGTCGTAGGCGATGCGGCGCGCGGCCGCGGGCGGGCAGGTCAGCTGGTTCGTGAGCCGACCGGTCATCGTGCCCGCGTCCCAGAGGGACCACACGAGGCGGTCGGGGCGCAGGACCGGGTCGTCGCCCTTTCCGTCGAGGAAGTTCATCGTGAGCTGCTTCCCGACCGGGATCTCCATCTTGAAGAACGGCTCGGCGGTGCGCGTGTCGTAGACGGTGATCGTCACGGGCCGCGCCTCGGTCGAGATGTACGTGTAGCCAGCCCCGCTGCGCGGGTAGTAGCCGCCCGCCGGGGTGTAGCAGCCGGCGATCGAGAAGGACGCCGCAAGCGTGGCCGCGGCGCAGAGGACGGTGGTGAGGGATGGTCGCGTCATGCGGATCGACTCCGATCGAGACCCGATGGGTCAGGGTCGGGGATATCGGCCGACCGATGCCCCCTGCTT
>JBIIYI010000473.1:0-2721 GCA_044346895.1 Phycisphaerales bacterium | reverse complement strand
GGCCAACTGGATCGGCCTGCCGAACGAACTGCGCCTCGCGATGAACGGCGGCGGCGTGAGCGCCTGCGCCGTGTGCGACGGCGCGCTGCCGGTCTACCGCGACCAGCCGCTCGCGGTCGTCGGCGGCGGCGATACCGCGATGGAGGAGGCGAGCTACCTCACGAAGTTCGCGTCGAAGGTGTACGTCATCCACCGCCGCGACTCGTTCCGCGCGTCGAAGGCGATGCAGGCGCGCATCCTCGAGAATCCGAAGGCGGAGGCCGTGTGGAACTCGGTCGTCGTCGACGTGGTCGGACAGGACTTCATCGAGGGCGTGGTGCTTGAGAACGTGCTGACGAAGGAGCGCCGCACGCTTCCGGTCAAGGGCCTCTTCATCGCGATCGGTCACTCGCCGGCGACGAAGTTCCTCGCCGGGACGGGCATCGAGCTCGACGACAAGGGATACGTCCTGCTGCGCACGCGCTCGAGCCGCACGAACATCGACGGCGTCTTCGCCGCGGGCGACGTGGCCGACTCGAATTACCGCCAGGCGATCACCGCGAGCGGCATGGGCTGCCAGGCCGCGATCGACGCCGAGCGCTGGCTGGCCGAGCACGGCGTGCATTGAGTCGGCGGCTTCGCGTCGGAGTCGGCGTTCGAGCGGCGGCTGCTTGCGGCAGCCGCCTTTGGCGCTGTGGACGCGTGTTTGAGCGGCGACTGCTGCGGCAGCCGCCTCTGGTGCCGCTCAAGCGGCATCCGGCGCCACGCGCGTCATGATCTTGGCGACCACGCAGTCGCCCCACACGTTCACCACCGTGCGCGACATGTCGACGATGCGGTCGACGCCGAGGATCACGCCGATCGCCGCGATCGGCAGCGGCTCGATGCCGCGGCCGGCGATGGTCGAGTTGACGGCGGTGATGACGATCACCATCGTCACGAGTCCGGCGCTTGGGATTCCCGCAGCGCCGATCGCGGCGAGCACGCTCGTGAGGACCACGACCACGATCTCCGAGAACGCGAGATCGACCCCGAAGAGCTGGAAGAGGAAGAGGACGACGACCGCCTCGTAGAGCGCGGTGCCGTCCATGTTCATCGTCGCGCCGAGGGGCACGCAGAAGTTGGTGGCGCGCTTCGAGCAGCCGCCCTCGTTGATGCACGCCTCGATCGTGACGGGGAGCGTCGCGTTCGAACTCGAGGTCGAGAACGCCGTGAGGAACACGCGGCGCAGGTTCCAGAGGAGCGTCCAGCCGTTGCCGCCGCCGAAGATCGAGCAGTAGATCGGCAGGATGAGGAACGCGTGGATCGCGAGGCCGCCGAGCGCAACGGCCATGTAGCCGAGGACGGGCGTCGCGACGTTCTGCAGCCCGATCTTCGCAACGACGCCCGTCACGAAGAAGTAGAGGCCGATCGGCATGATCCAGAGGATCCAGCCGATCACGTGCATGACGCCCGCGAGCAGCGATTCGAACAGCGCGAGCGCCGGTCTGCCGCGTTCGCCGGCGGCGGCGAGGCCGAGACCGAGGAGGATCGCCGAGAAGATCGCCGCCATCGTCGAGCCCTCGACCATGTCCTTGATCGGGTTCCTCGGGACGATC
The DNA here is from genome assembly GCA_044346895.1 of Phycisphaerales bacterium. Taxonomy (GTDB): domain Bacteria; phylum Planctomycetota; class Phycisphaerae; order Phycisphaerales; family SM1A02; genus QWPT01. The sequence continues at coordinate 1,144 of JBIIYI010000473.1, read as the reverse complement.
TGCGACAGGATGTTGAGCCATGCGCCCCCGACGCCGGTCGACTGCGCGTCCTGCATGCGCGCGACGCGGGTCGCGTCGCTCGAGAAGTCCTGCGAGGCCTGCTGCATGAGCGCGGCGCGGGTTTCCGGCGCGACGCCGACGCCCGGCGCGAAGGCTTCGATCAGCGCCGCGCCGAGCGAGGCCGCGATGAGCATGCTGAGGACGTAGAGGACGACCGTGCCGAGCCCGAGGCGTCCGAGCGTGGAGGGCTTGCCGACCGAGGCGATGCCGCACGCCACGCTCAGGAAGACGATCGGGATGACGAGCATCTGCAGGGGGCGTACGAGGAGGTAGTCGCCCGCGATCTGCCAGAAGCCCGAGACCCCGCCACCCTGCGCATGAAGCCACTGTCCGGTCGCGATCGCCGCGACGAGCGCGACGAAGAGGAAGAGCGTCTGGCGCGCGGCGCCCTTCGAGGAGCCTGAAGAAGTCGACATGCGGGGATGCTACTGGTGGGGAGGGAGGGGGGATCGAGGGCTGGCGGCGTGCGCGTGCGTGCGTCTCTCCGGCGTCGCTTGTTCCGTGCTTCGCCCGCTTCCTCTTTGCCTTGACACAGTTTGCACGGTCGGCCGTGGCGGTCATTCAGTGATCTGTATCTCGGATGTAATCCCAGAATCCGCAGAACTTTACGACGACGCTCCGGCGGCAGGCACCCGCGCCCGGCTGGTCCGACCGCGGTCGGAGCGCGGATCGTGTCGAAACATCGCCAGTATTTTGGCAGCGCGTTCACGCGTTGTCGCTTCTTGAAGATGGGTCGTCGTTCCCGGCCCGACCGTTCAGAGAGAGCGCCTGTGAATCCTGCCTGAGGAGAGTCGAGATGCGTCGATGGTCGCCTTCCGCGCGCTGCGGATCGGTTCGTCTTGCGTCGGTCGTTCGCGCGCTGTGCGCCGGTTTCTCGATCCGAGTGCTGCGCGCCCTCCACGCGGTCGTGGTCGCCGGATTGGTGGCTTCCGCGCCGGCGGCGGCGTCCGAACTGAGCGACGTCAAGCCGCTCGTCCGCGACCTCGACGTGCGCGTGATGCAGGCCGAGGGCCAGCCGCTTTCGATCGACTGGAACGCGATCACCGTGCTCGAGCGAGACCGGCGCCATCTCGTGCGGGATGTT
>JBIIYI010000472.1:0-2724 GCA_044346895.1 Phycisphaerales bacterium | reverse complement strand
TGCGGGCTGCATGCCGGGCTTCGTGTCGGGCTTCGTGTCGGGCTTCGTGTCGGGCTTCATGTCGGCCCGCTTTCCCGCCTTCGCATCGGGCCGCGACGGAGGGCTCGCGTTGCCCGCAGGGCCTCGACTCGCGTCGGCCTGCGCCTGCGGGTCGACCTTCCCACCGCCGGAATCGTTCGCAGGTTCGCCCGCCTTCTTCTCCGCTTCCTCGCCCGAGCGGTAGCTGTCGCTGCGGTAGTCGGTCTCGTAGAAGCCGCCGCCCTTGAAGATCACGGCGCCGCCGACGCCGATCTTCCGCTCGACCTTCCGCTTGCGGCACTTCGGGCAGACGGCGATCGGATCGGCCTTGATCGACTGGAACTCCTCGAACTCGTGCCCGCAGGCCCGGCAGATGTACTCGTAGGTCGGCATCGATCACGCCTCGGGCGCGACCGCGACCTTCGCCGGTCGCAGCACGCTCTCGCCGAGCCTCCAGCCCGTCTGGAAGCGCATGCTCACGCAGCCGGGCGCGACGCCCTCGACGGGCTGGCGCATCACGGCGTCGTGCTGCATCGGATCGAAGGGCGTGCCCGGCGTCGGATCGATGCGGGCGATGCCGTTCTGCTCGAGCGCCTTCTGCAGCTCCGCGCGCGTCATCTCGATCGACTTCGCGAGCTGCTCGACCGAGAGCCTCGACGGATCCTGCGCCAGCGCGAGGTCGAAGTGGTCGAGCACGGGCATCAGCGCGCGCGTGAGCTGCGCGAGTCCGCCGGTGCGCGCACGCGCCTCGTTCTCGATCGAGCGGCGCTGGAAGTTGGCGAAGTCGGCCTGCGCGCGCAGCTTGGCGGCGATGGCGTCGTCGCGCTCTGCGATCAGCTTCTCGACGACCTGCGTGAAGTCGTCGGTGCCGGTCTCCGAATCGCCGGGGATCTCGGGGTCGATGGGGTTCTCGTCGGACATCGTGTTCTCCCGCGCTCGTTCGCGACTCAGCCGCCGAACGGATTGATCTTCTTCCAGAAGCTCGACTCGCCCGCGCGAACATCGATCCTCTCCGTCTGAGCATACTCCGCGAGGAGCCTGCGCTGCTCGTCGGTGAGCTTCTTCGGCACGACGAGCTGCAGCACCACGTGCAGGTCGCCGCGCTCCTTCGACTGGAGTTCGGTCATGCCGGCGCGCTCGACGACGACCACCTCGCCGTGCTGGCTGCCGGCGGGGATCTCGAGTTCGACGGGGTTTCCGTCGATGCCCTCGAACGAGACCTTCGCGCCGAGCGCGGCTTGCGCGAACGCCATCGGCTGCACCGCGACGAGGTCGGCGCCGCGCCGCTCGACGAAGCGCTCGTGCTCGGAGACGCGCACGACGACGTGCAGGTCGCCGCGCGGTCCCTTGCCCTCGGGGCTCACCTCGGGAGGCGTCGGCTCGCCCTCGCCGGAGAGCCGGATGACCTGTCCATCCGAGATTCCGTTCGGGATGCGCACGCCGAGCTTGCGCTTCGTCGACACGCGGCCCTGGCCACGGCACTTCTCGCACTTGTCCTTGATGACGCTGCGTCGGCCGCGGCACTCGGGGCAGGTCGTGACCATGCGGAACATGCCGCCGAAACCGGTCTGCGCGACCTGTCCCTGTCCGCCGCAGGTGGGGCACGACGCCGGCTTCGAGCCCGCCTTCGCGCCCGTGCCGCCGCACGGCTCGCACACGTCGAGGCGCTTGAACTCGACCTCGCGCTCGCAGCCGGTGAAGGCCTCCTCGAGCTCGATCTCGACCTCGGTCTCGAGGTCGAAGCCGCGTGCGGCGCCGCGACGCCCGCCGCCGCCTGCCTGCTGGCCGAAGATGTCGTTGAACATCGAGAAGATGTCGGCGACATCGCGCGTGCGGAAGTCGTGCACGGGGTTCTGCCGGAGACCCGCGTGGCCGTGCCGGTCGTAGAGCTGGCGGCGCTCGGGATCGCTGAGGACCTCGTACGCCTCCGCGCATGCCTTGAACTCGGTCTCGGCGTCGGGGTTGTCCGGGTTGCGGTCCGGGTGCCACTTCATCGCGAGGCGCCGATACGAGCGCTTGATGTCCTCCTGGGAGGCGGTCTTTTCGACCGAGAGGATCTCGTAGTAGCAGCGCGTCTGCGGCATGGCGTCCTGCCTCGGGCTTCGGGCGCGCGAGCGCCGCCAGTTCGTCGTCGCCGCTCGCGCAGCGTCGGGTGCTGTCGCCGCGCGCACGTCCCGCGCGGCCTGTCGAAGCGCCCGCACGCGGTTTCCCGCGTACGGGCGTGGATCTCACGGAATCGCGGTCAGCTGATCGCGCCCTCGACGGGCGCGGTCTCGTCCTTGAGCTCGGTCACGATCACGTCGGTCGTGAGCATGAGGCCGGCGACGCTCGCGGCGTTGATGAGCGCCGTCTTGACGACGAGCGCCGGGTCGATGATCCCGCTCTTCACGAGATCCTCGTACTCGCCGGTCGCCGCGTTGAAGCCGGCGTTCGTCTTCGCCTCGCGCACCTTCGCGACGACGAGATCGCCGTCGAATCCGGCGTTCTCCGCGATCTGCGCGCAGGGGCGCGACATCGCCTCGGCGACGATGTCGAAGCCGAACTTCTCGTCGCCCTTCGCCTTCTTCTTCGCCTCGAGCACGGCGTCCATCGCGCGGACGAGCGCGACGCCGCCGCCGGGGACGTAGCCTTCCTTCGCGGCCGCGCGCGTCGCGTGGAGCGCGTCGTCGACGCGGTCCTTCGTCTCCTTCATCGCCAGTTCGGTGG
>JBIIYI010000470.1:0-2725 GCA_044346895.1 Phycisphaerales bacterium | reverse complement strand
GCCGCGCGCCGGCGTCGCCCGAGCGTGCGAGATCGCCCTCGACCTCGATCGCCGCGCGGCCGAACTTCACGATCTCGAGCGTCAGCTGCCGGCCGCGCAGGTCGATCGCGGAGATCCGCACGCGGATCCGGTCGCCGAGCCCGATCGACGCGCCGCTGCGGCCCGCGATCAGGCGGCCGCTGCGCTGGTCGCGCGTCCACCGGTCGATGCGCCCGTCGCCACCCTTCATGTCGCGGCTCGGGATCGCGCCGTCGACGAGGTAGCGGTCGATCGAGACGAACACCGTGCCGTTCGGCATGATGCCGGTCACCGTGCCGTCGAGCTCGTCGCCGAGGTGCTTCTCGTGGAGGAGCTGCAGCACGAGGAACGTGCGCAGGTCCTTCTCCGCGTTCTCCGCCGCGACCTCGCGGTCGCTCGAGTGGCGGCCGACCTCGATCAGCCGCGCCTCGTCGAGGACGCGCGGGTCGTCGCCGAGCTGCCGCGCCAGCACGCGGCGCTTCTTGCCACCCGCCGACTCGCGGCCGTTGTCGGTGATGTCGAGGAACGCGTGCGTCACGCGATGGACCGTGAGGTCGGGGTAGCGCCGGATCGGGCTCGTGAAGTGCGCGTAGTGCTCGCTCGCGAGCGCGTAGTGGCCGATGATGGCCGGCGAGTAGACGGCCTTCGCCATGCAGCGCAGCACCGAGAAGTGGATCGCGCGCGACGCGGGCGAGTTGCGCGTCGCGTCGAGCAGCGCCTGGAGGTCCTTGCGCGTCGGCTCGTCGGGAAGGCGCCACTTCGCGAGACGTGCGAAGGTGCGCACCTCCTCGATGTCGCCGAAGGTCGGATCCGGATGGATGCGCCGGAGGAGCGGTGTCTCGAGGCCCGCGAAGGTGCGCGCGACGGCCTCGTTCGCCTCGACCATGAACATCTCGATCAGCGTGTGCGTGAACGAGTCGTCCTCGGGCACCGCGTCGACGACGTGCCCGTCCTTGTCGTAGACGAGCTCGACCACGGGAAGATCGAGGTGGATCATCCCCGCGGCCTGCCGGCGACGGCGGATCGCCTTCGCGAGCTTGTCCGAGAGGGCGAGCGCGGCGAGCAGTTCCTCGCCGTACTCGGGCGAGGTCTTCGCATGCTTGCGCGCCTCGTCCGGCTTCCCCTCGATCAGCCGCTGCGCCTCGATGTAGGTGAGGCGCTTGCGCGAGCGGATCACCGTGCGCGCGAGCCGCTGGCCGACGACCTTCGCATCGGCGTCGAGCAGGATGAACGCGCTGAGCGTGAAGCGCGCGACGCCCTCCTGCAGCGAGCAGACGCCGTTCGAGAGCGTCTCCGGCAGCATCGGCACGGTGTAGCGGGGGAGGTAGACGCTCGTCCCGCGCGCGCGCGCCTCTTCGTCGAGCGGCGAATCCTGCGGCACGAAGTGCGCGACATCCGCGATGTGGACGCCGAGCTCGTAGTTGCCCGTGACCGGATCCTGCTTGATCGAGATCGCGTCGTCGAAGTCCTTCGCGTCCGGTGGATCGATCGTGAAGATGAACTCCGCCGTCAGGTCCTCGCGGTCGCCCCAGGGCAGCGTTTCGGCGCCCGCCCCCGAGCCTGCCGCCGCGCGCGATTCCGCCTCGCGCGTCGCGAGCGCGAATCCGGCCGCCGCCGCACGCGCCTGTTCGAGCGCCTCAGGTGGGAAGACCTCGCGGATCAGGTAGGTCGCGATCGTCGCCTGCGTCTCGACATCGGGGCGCCCGGCCTCGCCGAGCACCTCGACGATCACGCCCTCGGCGAGCGCGCCGCCCTCGGGCCAGAGGATGATGTCGACGACGACCTTGTCGCCCGCCTTCGCGTTCTTCGCGCCCGGGTCGCGCACGACGATCGGATCGCGGATCGCGCGACCATCGGGTTCGACGATCCACTCGCGCCCGCGCTGGACGAGTTCGCCCGCGAACCGCGAGCGACCGCGCGAGAGCACCTCGAGCACGCGGCCGAAGAGATCGTCGCGCGCGCCGGTCGGCGTCGAGCCGAACCCGCGGTTCCATCGGTCGCCGCGCCGCACGACGCGCACGCGCACGCGGTCGCCGCTCACGGCGTCCTTCGTCTCGCCTTCCGGAATGAAGAGGTCGCCCTCGCGGAAGTCGACGTCCGTCTTCAGGAAGCCGATCCCACGCGGCGTGAGCTTGATGACGCCCTCGACCTCCTCCGGCATGCGCGGAAGCCGCAGCTTCTCGTCGCTGCCGATGTCGAGCAGCCCCGCCTCCGCGAGTTCGCGCACGGTGTCGGTGAACTCGGCCTCGTCCTCCTCGGCGACGCGCAACTGCCGCGCCACCTCGCTCATGTAGATCGGAAGGTAGTTCCGGTGGGCGAGATGGTCGAGGATGCGGCTCTTGAAGCGGAGTGACACGCGCGCAGTGTACGCGTTGGAGAGGGGCGCCTTGTCCGCGGATGTCGCGTCCGCGGATGTCGCGTCCGCGGATGTCGCGTCCGCGGATGTCGCGTCCGCGGATGTCGCCTCCGCGGATGTCGCGCGGCTACTTCCGCGGGGACTTCTTCGCGGGCTGCGCTGGCTTTCCGGGCTTGGACGACTTCACGGACTTCGTCGGGGGAGCGGTCGGAGCGGCCTTCGCGACGACGTTTCCGATCCCGCGGCCGATCCGCGATCGGTGCGTCGCACGTTCCGCGATCCGCCGGTTCTCGGCGGCCGCCGCGGTGGCGTCGGCTGAGGACGACTGCTTCGCATCGGACTTCGCGCCGT
>JBIIYI010000471.1:0-2725 GCA_044346895.1 Phycisphaerales bacterium | reverse complement strand
CCGGTGGCAGCGGCACGATGCGCACCATCCCGCGCGCACCTCGGGGAAAGCCCTCGTAGACCTCGCCGCCGCTCTCGCGCCAGCTCGCGTCGGCGACCACCTCGACCGTGTGCCGTCCGGCTTCGATCGTCGTGGCAAGTTCGGCCGACAGCGATTCGCCGGGCCACCACGGAACGCCGACGGCGGGGCCCGCGATGGACGACCCGAGCACGCGACCGAGCGTGTCGATGCGCGCGGGCAGGCCCTCGCGGTCCGCCTCGACGGGCTCGTCGGCGACGAACCACTGCTCGACCTGCTGGCCGAACGCGAGCAGCCACGGCTCGAGCGACGGCCTCCATCGGCCTTCATCGAGCGCGAAGAGGGCGAGCGTGTCGTCGGTCTCGATGCGGCACTCGCGCGCCAGCGCGTCGGGCACCGCGTGGATCCGGAACATCGGCTCGACGCGGCGATCGAGCAGCTTCGAGACCTTCGCGCGCAGCCGCTGCAGCTCGTGGCGCGTGGCGCGCGTGTCGGTCGAGGCGTCCCAGATCGGAAGCACGACGAACGCGGCGCGCGCGAGGTCGACGGCGGCCTCGGTGCCGAGGTCGCCCGAACCGAGCGAGGCGCCGAAGCGCGGCGGCTCGTCCGGCTCGAACGGATCGTCCGGAAGCACCGCGAACCGGGCACGCCGGAGGGCGATCGGCTCGTTTCCGACGGTGAAGCGCGCCTCGGCCTCGTACCAGCCGGTCGGCAGCACCGGAAGCGTCAGTTCGAGCGGGCGGTCCGCCGGAACATCCATCGTCGCCGCATGGACCGTCGCGTCGGAAGCGTCGCGCACGCGGATCGCGACCGACGTCGCCTGCGCCGCCGGATCGCTGCAGCGCACCTCGAGCCGTGCGGGCACGCCCGGCTCGACGACGCCGATCCCCGTGGCGCGGAAGGAGGCGGTCGGCAGCTGCCAGAGCTCGATGTCGTCGAAGTGGACGCTGCCGGCGACGTCGTGCTGGACCACCTGGAAGCGCGTCTCCTCGCGATCCTTGAGCGACTTCGGCTGCACGACCTCGAGCCAGATCGAGGCGCTCGCCGCATCGTCGGGGGCCACGGGCGGCTCGACGCGGAGCTCGCGCCAGACGCCTTCGCTGCGCATCGGCGCGCACGCGTGCGGCGCGCCGAGCGGCCTGCCCTTCGCGTCGTGGTACTGGATCGCGACGCGCGCTCCGGCGTGGCGCAGTCCGCGCGTCCGCGTCCACGCGGTCAGCGTCAGCTGCGCGCCGGGCGCGACCTGGATCGTCTCCGGCACGCTCGACACCGCCATCGACGCGCCGTTCAGCGCGAAGTGCAGCGCCCAGCCGTTGTTCGTCGGCCCGGGCTCGCCGCGCCCCGTCGAGCGCTCGCTCTTCACGCTGCCGAACTCCGGGAGGTCCGGCGCACCGGTCGTGGTGGCCGGCGCGGTCGTGGCTGCGGAACCCGACGTGCCGTCGCCGGTCGCGGTCGGTTTCGAAAGAACGCGCGCCCAACCCGCGGGAAGTTCGATCGGAAAGTCCTCGTTCTCCTCGAAGTCGAAGTGCGCGAGCCGTCGGCGAGGCATGTTCACCTCGCGCAGATGCGCCTCGTCCTGCGTCGAGGTCGAGAGCGTCGACTGCCCAAGCGTGGTCGAGCCAAGTGTGGTCGAACCGAGTTGCGTCGTCCCGATCGCCCCGCCGCCGATTTCGACCGTTCCCACCTGTGCGAAGGCATCGCCGGCACGGAAAGGCATGCCGACAGACACGGCGAGGAGCGCCGCGCATGCGGGAAGAAGGATGGGTCGAACCGACATCGGATGGTTCATCGGCATTCTCGGACACCGCCTGCAGTGCTCGCGAGGCCCGGCGGTGGACCGCGTGCCGCGGGTGCTTCCTCCGGCCGACGCGCCGCGACAACCGGGCCAGCCGCGCGGGAACGCGGTGGAGAACCCCCGCGGAGAACCCCCGTGGACAACCCCCGCGGAGAACCCCCTCGAAGAACCCCCGTGGAGAACCCCCCTGCCTCCGGGCCGCTTTCGCCTTCCGCCCGCCTTCACGCCGCTCGACCCGTACCATCCGCCCCTTTCCGCCTCCCCCCTCCATTCCAGCGTGCCGCGCGCGTCCCGGAACCCTGCATGCCCTCCACCCCGATCGACCTCCGCTCCGACACCGTCACCCGCCCGACCCCCGCGATGCGCGAGGCGATGATGGCGGCTCCCCTCGGCGACGACGTCCTCGGTGACGAGCCGACCGTGCAGGCGCTCGAGGCGAAGGTGGCCGCGCTCCTCGGGAAGGAGGCTGCGCTCTACGTGCCCTCGGGCACGATGGCGAACCAACTCGCGATCCGCTCGGTGTGCGAGCCGGGCGACGAGATCCTCGCCCACCGCGACAGCCACATCATCCACTACGAGACGGGCGCGCCCGCCGCGCTGTCGGGCTGCATGATCGCCCCGCTCGACGGGCCGCGCGGGCTGTTCGAGGCGGCCGACGTCCACGCCGCGATCCGCCACCGCGACCAGCACAACCCGGTGTCGCGCATGCTCGTCCTCGAGAACACGCACAACAAGGGCGGCGGCACGGTCTGGCCGATCGCGCAGTTCGCCGCGTGCGCCGCGGCCGGCCGCGAGCGCGGACTGCACGTCCACATCGACGGCGCGCGCCTGATGAACGCCTGCGTCGCGCTCGGCGTCGCGCCGACCGCGTTCACGCGCGAGGTCGACAGCGTCTCGATCTGCTTCTCGAAG
>JBIIYI010000469.1:0-2727 GCA_044346895.1 Phycisphaerales bacterium | reverse complement strand
GGCGTCGCCTCCGCGAGGTCGCCGTCGAAGGTGACGATGCGGCTCACGGTCGAGGTCTTGCGCGACGGAAGCACCATCACGCGGTCGCCGGGCTTCACGCAGCCGCCGGCGACGGTTCCCGCGAATCCGCGGAAGTCGAGGTTCGGCCGGTTCACCCACTGCACGGGGAAGCGGAAGTCGACGAGGTTGCGCCGGCCGGTCAGCGGCACGCTGTCGAGGTGCTCGAGCAGCGTCGGGCCGTCGTACCACGGCATGGTCGCGCTGCGGTGGACGACGTTGTCGCCGTTGAGCGCCGACATCGGGATGAACCGCATGTTGCGCGCCGGGAGCTTCGCCGCGAACGCCCTGTAGTCGGCGACGATCTCGTCGAAGCGGGCCTGCGAGTTCGCGACGAGGTCCATCTTGTTGACCGCGACGACGATCTCGCGGATCCCGAGGAGGCTCGTGATGAACGAGTGGCGGCGCGTCTGGACGGCGACGCCGTGGCGCGCGTCGATGAGGAGGATCGCGAGGTCGCAGGTGCTCGCGCCGGTCGCCATGTTGCGCGTGAACTGCTCGTGCCCCGGCGTGTCGGCGATGATGTACTTGCGCGCCGCGGTCGTGAAGTAGCGGTACGCGACGTCGATCGTGATTCCCTGCTCGCGCTCGCTCTTGAGGCCGTCGACGAGGAGCGCGAGGTCGAGCGCGCCCGACTGGGTGCCCATCGACTTCGAGTCGCGCTCCGCGGCCTGCAGCGTGTCCTCGTGGATCATGTGGGTGTCGTGCAGCAGGCGCCCGATGAGGGTGCTCTTGCCGTCGTCGACGGACCCGCAGGTGAGGAACCGCAGGAGTTCCTTGTGCTCATGGCGCGCGAGATAGGCCTCGATGTCCCTCTCGATCAGTTCCTGCTCGGCGGCGTTCGAATCGGCGCGCATCAGAAGTAGCCTTCCTTCTTCTTCTCTTCCATGCTTCCGGACGCATCGTGATCGATGACGCGGCCCTGGCGCTCGCTCTGGGTCGCCTGCAGCATCTCCCTGATGATCTCGGGGAGGGTCGCCGCGGGCGACTCGATCGCGCCCGAGAGCGGGTAGCAGCCGAGCGTGCGGAACCGGATCATCTTCATCTGCGGCGTCTCGCCCGGCTCCATCGGCAGACGTTCGTCGTCGACCATGATCGGAACCCCGTGGCGGTAGACGACCGGACGCACCGCTCCGAAGTAGAGCGGCACGATGCGGATGTTCTCGAGCCAGATGTACTGCCACACGTCGAGTTCGGTCCAGTTCGAGAGCGGGAAGACGCGGATCGACTCGCCGAGCTGGCCGGGGACGCGGTTCACTTCCGTGTTGTAGATGTTCCAGAGCTCGGGCCGCTGGTTGCGCGGATCCCAGCGGTGCTGCCGGTCGCGGAAGCTGAAGACGCGCTCCTTCGCGCGCGACTTCTCCTCGTCGCGTCGCGCGCCGCCGAACGCGGCGTCGAAGCCGTACTTGTCGAGCGCCTGCTTCAGCGCCTGCGTCTTCATGATGTCGGTGTGCTTGCGCGACCCATGCGTGATCGGATTGATGCCGGCGCGGAGGCCTTCCTCGTTCTTGTAGACGATGAGGTCAAGACCGAGCTCCTTCGCGACGTACTCGTCGCGCAGCCGGTACATCTCCCGGAACTTCCACGTGGTGTCGACGTGGAGCAAAGGGAACGGAGGCTTCGCCGGATGGAAGGCCTTCATGGCGAGGTGCAGGAGCACCGCCGAGTCCTTGCCGATCGAGTAGAGCATCACCGGCCTTTCGAAGCTGGCGACGACCTCGCGGAAGATCTGGATGCTCTCCGCCTCGAGTTCCTTCAGGTGTGTCAGTTTCGTTTCTTCCATGCGCGCGTTCCAAAGGGCCGATAGGGTATCGGTCATCGGCCGCTGAACGGCGCAAAGTGAGGTCACCCATGGTCGAAAAATCGACGAATGTCGTCTGGCACGGTGGTACGGTCGCGCGGGCGGACCGCGAGCGGATTCTCGGTCAGCGGGGGGCGACCGTCTGGTTCACGGGACTCTCGGGCTCGGGCAAGAGCACGATCGCAGTCGCTGTCGAATCGCTGCTCGTCGGGTCCGGGCGGCTCTGCTATCGGGTCGATGGGGACAATCTTCGCCATGGTCTCAACCGGAACCTCGGGTTCTCGGCGGAGGATCGCCGCGAGAACGTGCGGCGCACCGGGGAAGTCTGCCGGATTCTGGCGGACGCGGGCGTCATCGTGCTCGCGAGCCTCGTGAGTCCATTCCGGGCGGACCGCGACCAGGTGCGCGCGCTGCACGCGGAGTGGGAGCTGCCGTTCCTCGAGGCGTTTGTGGACGTGCCCCTCGAGGTGGCGGAATCGCGCGACCCGAAGGGGCTCTACCGGAAGGCGCGTGCCGGCGAGATCAAGGATTTCACCGGCATCCACCAGCCCTACGAGCGCCCTGAGAAGCCCGAGGTCGTGCTCGAGTCGCATCGCGCGAGCGTCGAGGCCGCGGCGGGGCTCCTCGTCGCCGAACTCCGCGTCCGCGGCATCGTGGCCTGACGGCCCCGTTACTCGTTCCTCCACGAGGCTCTCGCCTGCGCCGGTCGACAGAGTCCCTGCGCCGGTCGACAGAGTCCCTGCGCCGGTCGTCAGAGTCCGCGGCGGCGGAACGCATCGACGAGGAGGCCGACCGCTTCCGGATGGCCGGCGAAGACGCCCCGGTTCGTCGCGAGCTCGCGGCCGTGGCCGAAGTCGAGCGGCTTTCCG
>JBIIYI010000468.1:0-2728 GCA_044346895.1 Phycisphaerales bacterium | reverse complement strand
GATCCGCCCGCGACAACTCCCGCGACATCCCCCGCGGCCTCCCCCGCGACGTCGCCTGCAACGACGCCCCCCGCGACGCCTGCAACGACGCCCCCGACGACGCCCCCGACGACGCCCCCGGCGACGCCCCCGACGACGCCTGCAACGACGCCCCCGACGACGCCCCCGACGACGCCCGAGCCGATCGTGCCCGCGTCGAAGCCGGAAGACGTCGGGACCGACGCGACCCAGGATGCGGCGGCCGACTCCGACGAGCGCGAGGCCTCGGGCGACGCGCCCGCGGATCCGGGCAGGCTTCCTCCGACCGCCGAGCCGCGCAAGCGCGCCTACATCGTCGTGGATCGCGTGTCGACCGCCGCCGGCGTGATCGAAAGCGACAACGACGAGGTCATCGTGCTGCGCGACGAGCGTGGTCGCCTGAAGACCTTCACGAAGAACCGCGTCCTCGGCATCACCTACCTCCTCGAGGGCCCCGCCGGCCGCCGCGTCCGCGTCGTCTTCAACGACGGCCGCACGCTCGTCGGCAAACTCCTCGAGGACGGCTACGAGAACGTCTCGCTCGAGATCGAGGGGATTCCCGCGAAGTACGCGCGCGCCGCGGTTTCGGAGGTGCAGCCCTACCCGACCGACGAGGAGCTGTACGAGCGCTTCCGCACCGCGATCGAGCCCGACCAGTACACGGCCCGCTACACCCTCGCGCTCTGGCTGTACGACAGGAAGATGTACGCGGAGTCGAAGCACGAGCTCGACAGCCTGCTCGAGGCGACGAACCACTACGAGGCGAAGCGCCTCCTCAACGAGGTGAACGCCCAGCTCGCGCTGATGAAGCCGCGCGAGAACTCCGATTCGCCCGCGCCGCAACCGCGCGCGCCGAAGCCCGAGGTGCCGTCGAATCTCCTCTCGAAGTCGGACGTGAACCTCATCAAGGTGTACGAGCTCGATCTCGCGGATCCCCCGCGCATGCAGGTGTCGGACGAACTGATCCGAACGCTGCTCGAGAAGTACTCGCACAGCGAGCTGATTCCGGCGAAGAGCGCCGAGAAGGCCGGCTTCTTCTCGAAGGAGCCGATCGAGATCGTCCGCACGATGTTCGCCCTGAAGGCGCGCGAGCTCTATCCGCAGATCGAGGTGCTCGGCGAGCCCGAGTCGCTCAACCTCTTCCGCCAGCGCGTGCACAACGCGTGGGTCATCAACAACTGCGCCACCAGCCGCTGCCACGGCGGGCCCGACGGCGGACGGCTCTTCCTGCACAACCGCGACTTCAAGAGCGACGACACGCGCTACACCAACCTGCTGATCCTGCTGAGGACGCGCATCGACACGCTGCCGCTCGTCGACTTCGACAAGCCGACCGACAGCCTGCTCTTCCAGTACGCGCTCCCTGCGACCGAGGCGCGGCGCCCCCACCCCGACGTGAAGGGCTGGTCGCCCGCGCTCACCTCGTCGCGCAAGGGCCTGCAGGAGGACTTCGTGCGGTGGGTGCGCTCGATGCGGGTCCGCAACGGCGAGTATCCGGTCGACTACACGCCGCCCGGACTGCGCGAACCCGACGCTCCGGCGAGTGCCGGACCCGACCGCTGACCGGGTTGCCGCCGCTGCGATCGCCCCGCGCTTCCGGTACACTCCGCCCCCCGTCCGTCGCCCCCTGCGGCGTCCGGCGTCGTCCCATACCCCTTCGCGGGCAGGTCTCCACCGATGAAGCAGCGCTCCTCTTCCCCGACTTCCCCGACTTCCTCGACTTCCCCGACTTCCTCGACCCTCTCGACCGTCCGCTCGTCGACGGCCACGGTCGCGACCGCATCCTTCCCGACCACCGTGCGCCTCGCCCGGCGCGGCGCGCGCGGCGTGCTTGCCGCGATCGTCGCCGCGACCCTGCTTGCCGGATGCGGCGATCCGGCCCTCGAGCGTCAGGCGAAGTTCGAGAAGGAGTTCAACGCGCTCCTCGCCAGCTACGAGAGCAGCGTCACCGGCAGCACCGCGCTGCACGCGGCGAGTCCGTCGAGCGAGTCGCTCGCGTCGCTGCGGGCGCTCGCGGAGCAGGCGAAGGGCCTCTCGGGCGGCACCCCGAAGCAGCAGGAGTCCGCGGCCGAACTCGCCGCGAGCATCTACCGGATCACCGGCGGCATCGAGCTCGCGAGCGCGTGCCGCATCGAGGCCGAGCAGGAGATCGTGCGCGGCATCGCGACGAGCTCGATGATGATCGCCGCGGACCTCGACGCGATCGCCACTTCGGCCGAGGGGATCGACTACTCCGGCGCGACGCGCGGCGCCGAGACGGCGAAGACGCGGTCGGCGCAGGCATCGCGCGCGCTGCAGGAGGCGCTTCGCGCCGTGGAGCGCCCGCTCGGACAGCTCGTCGAGCAGATCGAGGCCGGTGCCACGCGCATCTCGCAGCTCGACGCCGAGGCCGCGGTGCTCGTGCGGAAGTCGCGCGAGTCCGCCCCCGCGGCGGGCCTCGCCTTCATCGAGGAAGCCTCGAAGATCCAGGCCGAATCGCGCAGCACGCAGCGTTCGGTGGGCGAGAAGGCCATCGACGCCGACAGCCTCGAGAGCGCGCTCAACCTCACCAAGGTCGCGCTCTCGGACGCGCAGGGCCTGCAGGCCGCCGCGAGCGAGGCGCTCGATTTCGTGGCGTCGTACCGCGCCGAGGTCGACGGGTCGGCCGCGAAGCTTCGCGAGATGTCGGCCGACCTCCGCAAGAAGGCCGAGGGCCTGATGGCTTCGATCG
>JBIIYI010000467.1:0-2730 GCA_044346895.1 Phycisphaerales bacterium | reverse complement strand
CCGCTCGTGACCGCCACGACGAGGCTCGTCGCGAGCGCGACCGCGGCGATCAGGAGCGCCGTCCTACCGCGCCGACCGAGCAAGCTCCTGCGTGCGAAGGGCCAGAGCGCCCGCATCGAGCCTCCTTCCTTCGCTGTCGGAGGTTCCGAACGTGCCGGCGATGCGTCCATCGCGGAGGACGATCACCCGCTCGCAGTGCGCGGCGGCCGCAGGCTCGTGGGTCACCATCAGGAGCAGCGTGTTCCGCTCGCGCGCGAGGCGCGAGAGGATCTCGAAGAGCCGCGCCGAGGCCGCGCTGTCGAGGTTGCCGGTCGGCTCGTCCGCGAGGATCACGGACGGCGCGAAGAAGAGCGCGCGTGCGATCGCGACGCGCTGCTGCTCGCCGCCCGAGAGGGCGTCCGGCCTGTGCGTCGCGCGCTCGCCGACGCCGAGTTCGTCGAGGAGTTCGCGCGCGCGCGGTTCGGCCGCGGAGCGCGACGACCCGTCGAGCAGCGCGGGCAGCATCACGTTGTCGAGCGCCGTCATCGACGGCAGCAGGTTGAAATGCTGGAACACGATGCCGATCGTGCGGCGTCGGTAGCGGGTGAGTTCGGCCTCGCTCATCCGGTCGATGCGCGCGCCGGCCACCGTGATCTCGCCCGCGGTCGGGCGGTCGAGCCCGCCGACGAGGTGCATCAGCGTGCTCTTGCCGCTGCCGGAGGCGCCCATCACCGCGAAGAAGCCGGCGCCGGAGATCTCGAGATCGACGCCACGAAGCGCCTCGACCCGGCGCGCGGCCAGTTCGTAGGTCTTGACGACACCGCGACAGGAGAGATTCGGCGGTGCGGCTTCCATGGCAAGCCGCGGATCAGTGGCCGTGCTTCGCGTCGTATGCCGGGCCGTTCGGGAGTGCGTTGATCGCGGACGCGTCCGCGACCTCGAGCTTCACGAGCCAGCCCTGGCCGTAGGGATCGCTGTTGACGAGCGAGGGGTCCTTCGTCGAGGCGTCGTTGACGGCGACGATCTTGCCGCCCGCGACCGAGTAGATCTCGCTCGTGGTCTTGACGCTCTCGACCTCGCCGACCGAGCCGCCGGCCGACACCGCGGTGCCTACGGCCTTCATGGCGACGTAGGTGACGTCCGTGAGCTGGTCGGCCGCGTGCTGCGTGATGCCGATGGTGACGGTCGAACCTTCGACGCGGAACCACTCGTGGGTTTCGGAGACGCGGACATCGGCGGGGGTGGACATGTCGGTGATCCTTCTTGCTGGCCCTGACTCGGAGATCCTCGCGGCGGAGCGCGCACGGCAGCCTCCGGAGGGACGGGGCGGGGATGGTACCGTCGACCTGGCGTCGCCGATCGCCGCTCGGCCACGCTTCAAGAGGCGGCGGTCACCCGGCTTGAGGATTCGGACGGCGCCCTGCGCGGAGCATGGGGCGAGCGACCGGTGGCGACGGGTGGCGACGGGCGGCCGAGACGAGATGAAGACTCCCGGCTCCGAACGGAGGTTGGGCCTTGCAGGACCGGAGGCCCATGGTTATCGTCCGGCCGTCGGGGCGTGGGCGTTGACTCCGAGTCGTGCGGAGCGATCGACCTGAGCCTAGGCGGCGTCCGGGTCGACCGGGCCTCGCCCACATCACTCGAACAGTGCGCCGACGCGACGTTGCCTCTCCCCACAGCCTCCTTCCGACTTTCTCCCTCTGGAATGCGCCGACGCCTTCGTGCACGCCGGCGCGTTCTTTTCTTCCGGTGCAGCGATCGAACCGACCGTCGTCGGATCTCGCGCGGCGCGAAGGATGGTCGCCCGCGCGCGGGGCGGTCGCTCGTTCGAACGCCTTGGGCGCCGCGGTGAAGGAGAAGAACTCCCCGCGCCCCGCGCGTCGCGCGGCACGCCCTGCGCCGCGCCGCCTCTCGCGCGTCCGGTGCGAGGGTGGGCCGAGGCGGGATGACCCGAAGCGGGAGCGGAGATCTCCGCAGAGGAAGTCGCCGAAGCCGTCGCAGAAGTGTGGAAACGCGCCTCGGAAGTACGCCTTGGAAGTACGTCCTGCGACGGCTCGGATGGAGCGTGCTCGTCCATCGTCGCGCCGTCGGAGCGGATCGCGCGCGCCTCTCGGAAGCGCGTGGACTGGGATCCGGGAAGGTGGGGTTCGGTCTTCCGACGGCCTGTTCGGAAGACGCCCGTTTGGTAGACTCAAGCCGCTCGGGCTCCGAGCGAGGACGGAGGGGTGGTTCCTCCGCGGGTGGTGGGATTCCGAAGCGGCGCGCGAACGCGTGCCGCAAGCCGAGGCCTCTTCCGTCGTGCAACCTGAGATCTTGCTCACACTCTCCGCGGGGTCGGTCGCGCCGCTGATCGCCGAGAAGGACCCTCGCTGCCCGACGGTGTTCGCGGTGCCGCAGTTCGTGGCCACCGACCTCCAGTTGCGGGGCCTCAACCTTCCTGCATCGCTGCTCGCGGGCTTCGGCATCCCCGACATCGACCGGCTCCGCGACGAGGCGGATCGCGCCCACTGTCCGGTGCTTCTCCTCACCGAGGAGGCGCCCATCGACTTCACGGACCGGGGCGAGCAGTTCGCCAAGTCGCGCGACCGGCTCAAGCGGCTCGCGCTCGCGGCCAACCGCCTCGGGTGTCCGTCGATCGCGGTGCGCGCGGTGGCGGCCGACACCGAGCAGGCCTTCGAACTGACGGTGCAGGGCGTCAAGGTCGCGCTGCGCGACATCGACCGCTACGAACTGAACCTGCTGCTCTCGCCG
>JBIIYI010000466.1:0-2734 GCA_044346895.1 Phycisphaerales bacterium | reverse complement strand
CGAGCGTGCGAGATCGCCCTCGACCTCGATCGCCGCGCGGCCGAACTTCACGATCTCGAGCGTCAGCTGCCGGCCGCGCAGGTCGATCGCGGAGATCCGCACGCGGATCCGAAGTAGCGGTAAGCGCGCTGCGCGTGCGGCGCCCACGGCGTCCGACATGTGCGCAGTGCTGCGCGTCAACGACGGCTGCGAGCGTCCGCGCAGGACACACGAAGACCCCTGTCCGTCCGTGGGGCGGCGTATTTTCCCGCTGTGCACGGCATATGCCACCCAATGCCAGGCACTGCATGGCACATGCCGTGCCCTGCATGGCACGCACTGGATGGCGAGGGATTCACTCGCGAATCGGGCGGGAGATGTGCAAAGCGTGGCATCGAGGGCGGGAGCGCGCTGTGCACGGCACATGCCGCCCAGTGCCAGGCACTGCATGGCACATGCCGTGCACTGGGTGGCATGCACTGGATGGAAGTGGCGTGAAGGGCGGCACCGCGATCGGCGCGACCGACGAGTTCGGATACCGCGCGGTCGACAGGCCCTACGAGATCCACGACCTGCATGCGACGATGCTGCACCTGATGGGCGTCGACCATCGCCGGCTGACGTTCCGCTCGGGGGGGCGCGATCACCGCCTGACGGACGTGCACGGCAAGCTGATCGAGGACGCGATCGCCTGAGTCTGGGCGGACGGGGAAGTTCTGATTCGGCGCGAATTCCGCGACGTGGTGTATCCGTCGGCGGCCGACGCGCTCTCCCGCCGCACGGCCAGGGGTGGCCTGCGCCGAATGGCGATGGTCGTGCGTGCAGGGGATGGTCCGGCCGGGTTCGCACACCGGTCCCAACGTCAGGAGAAACTCATGAAGACCGATATCCACCGTTCGTCCGTTCGATTCCTCGTGGCCGGCGCGCTCCTCGCGCCGATCGGCCCCTGCGTGGGCGCGGCCCTCGCCGACATCGGGTTCGCGAACGCCGTCGCGCTCTGCCGGACGGCCGTTCCGCACGGCACGCTGCTCGGGATCGAACAGCGCGTGCGGGACGGCATCTGGGTCTACGAGGGCGACATGTACGACGCGGCGCTCACGACGAACTGGGGCCCGCGATTCCACCGCGAGACGGGTGCCGCGCTCGGAGTCGACGTCGACGCGCCGGACGAGAGCGACCTCGCGATTCTCGAGGCGATCTTCGCGCGGCTCGACGAGGCCGTGCTCGACTTCGGCGACGCGCTCCCGATCGCGAACGAGGCCGCGGAGCGCGACGACGTGATGAAGGTCGCGTTCGACGTCGAGGCCGGAATCCTGGCTTTCCAAGTGGAGTACTTCGATGAGATCACGAAGGTCTACGTCGACAGCGTCACGGGCGGCGTGATTCCGCACCATGGCGAAGGCGACGACATCGAGGCCACCGTTCCGACCGGACCGCTCCAGGATGCCGTCGCGCTCGCCGAGGGTGCGCTTGGTGCCGGGTGGGCATCCTTCAAGGTCGAGTCGGACGAGGAGGACGCGGGCACGACCGTGCAGGTCCTGCTCTTCAACCTGAAGTCCGGCATGCTCGCGGCGGCCGATGTCGTCGGTGGCGCGGTGACCGACGTCACCGAATTCGAGCCGCTCGGGTCGCAGGCCGCGAAGGTCGCCGAGATGCGGGCGAACTGGGCGCTCGTCGCGACCGACCTTTCGGCGGCGCTCGGCGTCGCGGAGGCCGAGTACCCCGGTTGCGGGGTGAACGACGTCGAACTCGAGATCGAGACCGAGAAGACCGGTACGGGCATCTTCTGGCGCATCGGGCTGGTGACCGCGGACCTGATCGAGATCGACTTCTTCGTCGACGCGACCGCCGCCTCGGGCGGAGGATTCCGCTTCGCGACCGCGCCGGTCAACGGCATCGTCGGCGACATCGACGGGGACGGAGCGGTCACCGCCGCGGACCTCTCGCAACTGCTCGACGCATGGGGCGCCGTCAATCCGCCGATGGACCTCGATGGCAGCGGTCAGGTCGATGCGGGCGACATGTCGCTCCTGCTCGCCAACTGGCGGTAAGCGCGCTCTGCTCGCGGCACCCGCGGCGTCCACGGCGTCCGACACGTGCGTGAAGCGTGCAGGGCGCAGCGCTGCGCGTGGACGAAGTCCGCGGGAGTCCGCGCAGGACACACGAAGACCCCTGTCCGTCCGCGGGGCGGCGCATCGTGCGCCGCTCCGCGGCGGTTTTTCCCGCTGTGCACGGCACATGCCGCCCAGTGCCAGGCACTGCATGGCACATGCCGTGCCCTGCATGGCACGCACTGGATGCCGAGGAATCCATTCGCGAATCGGGCGCGAGATGTGCAAAGCGTGGCATCAAGCGCGGGAGCGCGCTGTGCACGGCACATGCCGCCCAGTGCCAGGCACTGGATGGCACATGCCGTGCACTCACTGGGTGGCACGCACTGGGTGGCATGCACTGGGTGGCATGCACACTCTGGAACCGCGCGGTTCCGCGGGTACCCGCCTCAGCCCTTGCGGCCGCGCCGACCCTTCTTGAAGCCGGGCTTGTGGCCGAACTTGTCGCGTCCGGTCTTGCCCTTGCGGCCGTCGCGCGGACGCGGCTCGAAGTGGCGGCCCTCGTCCTCGTTCACGCGCCGCGCGCCGGCGTCGCCCGAGCGTGCGAGATCGCCCTCGACCTCGATCGCCGCGCGGCCGAACTTCACGATCTCGAGCGTCAGCTGCCGGCCGCGCAGGTCGATCGCGGAGATCCGCACGCGGAT
>JBIIYI010000077.1:0-9812 GCA_044346895.1 Phycisphaerales bacterium | reverse complement strand
GGCTGCCCGAACGATCCCGCGAAGATCGAGTCCGGCGCTTGCGGCTGTGGCGTGAGCGACATCGACACTGATTCGGACGGCACGCCAGACTGCACCGACGGTTGCCCGAACGATCCTGCGAAGATCGACGGCGGAGCTTGTGGCTGCGGCGTGAGTGATGTCGACACCGACAGCGACGGCACGCCCGACTGCACCGACGGTTGCCCGACGGATCCCAACAAGACGGACCCGGGCATCTGCGGCTGCGGCTCCAGCGACACCGACTTCGACCTCGATCGCGTCACCGATTGCAACGACAACTGCCCGACCGTCGCAAACCCCAGTCAGGGCGACTGCGACGAGGACGGCATCGGCGACGCCTGCGAGATCGCCGAAGGTGCCGCGGATTGCAACGGCAACGGCGTGCCCGACGAGTGCGACATCGCCGACGGATTCTCGGCCGACGTCGATCTCAACGGCGTTCCGGACGAGTGCAAGCCGGACTGCAACGACAACGGCATTCCCGATGCCTACGAGATCGAGGAAGGTCTCGAGCCCGACTGCAACGGCAACGGCATCATCGATTCCTGCGACGTCGCGACGGGGCGCGCCGATTCCAACGAGAACGGCATCCCCGACTCGTGCGAACTCGCGCGCGGCGATTTCGACCTCGACGGCATCGTCAACGGCGCCGACCTCACGATCTTCCTCGGCGACTGGGGCTCCACCGAAGCCGTGCCGACCGATCTCAACGGCGACGGCATCGTCGGTCCGGAGGATCTGACGATCTTCCTCGGCAACTGGGGAACGGCTGCCGGCGACGGCGCGCCGTGACGTCGGACCGCCGCGACTCCGTCGCCAGGACGCCGTGTCAGGTCGACGGCGTCGACGTGACCTCGTGCCGAATCATCGGGCTTCGCACACGTTCCGGACGATCTCGGCGGCACGCCAGACCTCGTCGAACGTGTTGAAGAGCGGCGCGGGCGCGAGGCGGACGATGCCCTCGCCCGCGATTCCCCGGCCCGACTCGCGGTAGTCGCACAGGAGCCCGGCTTCCTTGAACGCTTCGTAGCGCGCCTGCGCGTCGCTCGCGATCAGGAGCGACAGCTGCGCGCCGCGCTGCCATGCCTGCGTGGGAGTGATGATCTCGAGTCCCTGGATCCCGCGCAGCCGGAACTCGAGCAGGGCCGTCAGCCGCATGCTCTTCGCGCGCAGGTTGCCGATTCCCGCGCGATCGAACTCGGCGAGGCTCGCGATGAGCGGAAGCGTCGAGAGGATGGGCGGATTCGAGAGGCTCCACGCGTCCGCGCGCGCGACGGGCGTGAAGCGCGGCTCCATGCGGAAGCGCGTCGACGGGTCGTTGCCCCACCAGCCTCCGTGACGCGGAAGAGCGAGGTCGCGCGCGTTGCGCTCGTGGACGAAGGCGGCGGCCACCGCGCCCGGGCCGGAGTTGAGGTACTTGTACGAGCACCACACGGCGAAGTCGCAGTCGGAGTCGTGCAGCGCGAGATCGATGTTTCCCGCGGCGTGCGCGAGATCCCAGCCGCAACGGGCGCCGACCGCGCGTGCGGCGCGGGTCAGGCGCGCGACGTCGAGCGCCTGCCCGGTGCGGTACTGGACGCCGGGCAGCATCGCGAGGGCGAGCGTGTCGCCGAGCGCGGCGATGCGCGACTCGATGTCCTCCTCGCGCAGCGTCCACTCACCGTCGCGCGGAGCGAGTTCGACGACCTCCGCCTCCGGAACGAGCCCGCGGGAGGCGACGTGGGTCATCACGGCGTAGGTGTCGCTGGGGAAGGCGCCCTTCTCGATCAGGAGCTTCGTGCGGCGACCCTCCGGGCGGTAGAAGGAGGTGAGCATGAGGTGCAGGTTCACCGTCAGCGTGTTCATCGCGACGACCTCGTGCTCGAGCGCGCCGACGAGCCGCGCGAGCGGAGCGCGAAGCTGCTCGTGGTAGCTGAACCAGGGTCGACGCGCGCCCATGTGGCCGGCGACGCCGAGGCGGGCCCAGTCGTCGAGCTCCTCGTGCATGAGCGCGCGCACGGCGTGCGGCATGGGTCCGAGCGAGTTTCCGACGAAATAGACGAGGTCGGGCCGGAGGGTGGGGAGGGCGAAGCGCTCGCGGAAGGAGGCGAGGGGGTCGGCGGCGTCGAGGGCGCGGGCGAAGTCGCGGTCGTGGGTGAGGTCGGCGGCGGTGAGCGGCTGCGGGCGGACGTGCGAATCGGCACCGGACGGGATCGCGTTCATGCGCGGAGCCTACCCGCTCCCCCCAACTGTGCACGGCATATGCCACCCTGTGCCTGGCACTGCATGGCATGTGCCGTGCACTGCCCGCACCTGCCCGCCCCGTAGGTGAATGCAAGACCGTACCCCGCGGCCTCACCCAACCCACACCGCCTTGCTCGCTCGCTTCCGGTGTGCACGGCATATGCCGCCCTGTGCCTGGCACTGCATGGCATATGCCGTGCACTGACCGCACCTGGTTGCACTTGGCTGCACTTGGCTGCACGTGACCGCATCTGGCTGCCCGCGCCGCGCTCAGTCCGCCCCCGCCTCCCGAATCGCCCGCTCGAGCCGCTTCCGCGCCGCCGCCGGCATGCTGTCGTCCAGTTCCGCACATGCGTTCTGCCCGAGGTCGAGCTCCGCGAACACCAGCCTGCACCGTTCGCACATCACCTCGCGGCCGATCGGGAAGCCCCTCCCTTCGTCCATCGCCGCCAGCTTCGCCTGCAGGAGATCGAAGCACACCCTCCGCTCGTAGTCCGGCTTCGGCGCGCGGCGCTTCCGCAGCGCGCGATTCAGGCGCTGCCGCAGCGCGAGCCGCGCGCGGTGGATCCGCGTCTTCACCGTCTCGAGCCGCAGCCCCAGCGCCTCCGCGCACTCCTCGAGCGGCATCTCGAGGATGTCCTTCATCACGAGCGGCACGCGGTACTGCGGCGGAAGGTCGAGGATCGCGTCGCGCACCGTGTCGCGCGCCTCCTCGCGCATGACCGGATCGGCCGGATTCCGTCGGTCGATCGCCAGATCGATCGTCCCCTCGTCGCGCATGGGCGAAAGCTCGCTGAACGACTTCATCATCGAGCGCTTCGACCGGCCGTCCTTGCGCCGCCGGAAGCGCCGCTGCGCCGCGCGGGCCGCGATCGCATACAGCCACGTGCCGGGATCGGCGCGCCCCTCGAACGTCTCCCAGCGCCGGAACGCCTGCAGGAACGTCTCCTGCACCACGTCCTCGGCCTCGGCGGCGGAACCCGTCACGCGCAGCGCGAGCGCGTAGGTCCGCGGTCCGAACTCGCGGAAGAGGGCCGGGATCGCGCGGGCGGGGTCGGACGAACTGCGGGCTGGAGTGGCAGGCATGGTGCGGAAGCGCCTCGGTAGGATGCACCCATGCAGTCGAAAGGCCTCCCGCCCGGGCGCGTGCTCGTCGTCGGCGCCGGACTCGCCGGCAGCCTGCTCGCAGTCTACCTCGCCCGCGCGGGCTGGAAGGTCGAACTGGTCGAGCGGCGCGGCGATCCCCGGGCGCGGCGCCACATCGCCGGACGCTCGATCAACCTCGCGATCAGCGCGCGCGGCCTGAAGGCGCTGCGCCGCGCGGGCCTCGAGGAGGCGATCCTCAGGGACGCGATCCGCATGGGCGGCCGGATGATCCACCCCGTCGCAGGCGCCGCGCACTTCCACGCGTACTCGAGCGATCCCACCCGCGCGATCAACTCCGTCTCGCGCAGCGCGCTCAACCTCGCGCTCCTCGACGCCGCAGCCGCCGAGCCGAACGTCACCCTCGCCTTCGACGAACGCTGCACCGGCGTCGACTTCACCCGCACCGAGGCGACCTTCGTCCACGACGCGACCGGCGTCGCGCGCACCGTGTCCGCCGATCTCGTCGTCGGCACCGACGGCGCGTACTCCGCGGTCCGCGCGGCGATGCAGAAGCACGAGCGCTTCGACTACTCGCAGGACTTCCTCGGCCACGGCTACAAGGAACTCCACATCCCGCCCGTCGCGAGCGGCGCGCATGCGCCCTTCGCGATGGAGCCGAACGCGCTCCACATCTGGCCGCGCGGCGAGTCGATGATGATCGCGCTGCCGAACCCGGACGGCTCTTTCACCTGCACGCTCTTCTGGCGTCACGACGGCGAAGGATCGAGTTTCGCCGCGATCCGCACGGCGGACGAGGCGCGGGCCCACTTCCGCGAGGTCTACCCCGACGCGCTGCCGCTCATGCCGACGCTCGGCGAGGATTTCGCGAAGAACCCCGTCGGCACGATGGTCACCGTGCGCTGCGATCCGTGGGTGCGCGGCCGCGTCGCGCTCCTCGGCGACGCCGCGCACGCGATCGTTCCGTTCTACGGACAAGGCGCGAACGCGAGCTTCGAGGATTGCGAGGCGCTCGCCGACGCGCTCGCGCAGGAACCGTCGATCGACGCGGCGCTCGCGCGCTACCAGCGCGAGCGGATCGCGAACGCCAACGCCATCGCCGACATGGCGAAGTACAACTTCATCGAGATGCGCGACCTCTCGGGGCGGCCGTCGTTCCAACGACGCAAGAAAGTCGAGCATTTGCTGCATCGCCTCGCACCCGAGCGGTTCACGCCGCTCTACGACCTCGTGAGCTTCTCGACCGTGCCGTACACCGAGGCGAAGGCGCGCGGCGCGGCGAACGTGCGCGCCGTGAGCGCCGTCATCGGCGTCGTGATCTCGCTCGCGATCGCCGCGATGATCGCAACGGCGCTCGTCGCGACCGGAGCCATTCCATGAACTCGTCCGCGCCGCTGGGAACGCAGCTTCCGAAACCGTACTGCTCGGCATGCGGACATGATTTGACGGGCGCCACTTCCGCGAGCGCGTGCCCTGAATGCGGACGCCCGCTCGTCGAAGTCCTCGTACGCGTTCCCTTCGGCAGCAGTTCCCGTTCCGCGGGACGGATGCGACCAACGCGCCGCTACGAATCGCAGGCGCGCGTCCTCGGCATGCCGCTCGTCGCCATTGCGACGGGCATCGACGAACGAGGTCGAGCAGGCCACGCGCGCGGCTACTTCGCCTTCGGCGACATCGCGACGGGCGTCTTCGCCTTCGGCGGAGTCGCACGCGGACTCGTCGCCTTCGGCGGAGTCTCGATCGGCGGCGTCACGTTCGGCGGGCTTTCACTCGGGACTTTCGCCGCATTCGGCGGCGGCGCCGTCGCATGGCTCGGAAGCGCGGTCGGCGGTTTCGCCGTCGGACTTCTCGCAAACGGCGGCGGTGCGATCGGCGGCATCGCACAAGGCGGCCTCGCGATCGGCTGGCTCGCGCGCGGCGCGCAGGCGAAGGGCACGCACGTGTGGAATCTGCGCGCGCCACCGGATGCCGCGACGCAGGCGCTGTTCGATCAGTTCAAGTGGCTCGTCGGGCCCTCGGGCGGTGGACTCAACCTCTACCCCGGCGTCGCGTGGACGATCGCGATCGCGATCGTGGTCGCCGCCCTCGCGCTCCTTCCCATCGCCCTGGCGCGCCGCGGGCGCGACAGGATCGAGGAGGAGCTTCGTCGGACTCCCGACGCAGGAACCTGAGGAACGACGATGAACACGGCCCATTCCGCGCGCGCACTCATCGACATCTCGCCGAAGATCACGCCGGACATCGCGGTGTGGCCAGGCGACTCGCCCGTGTCGCGCGAGGTGCTCTGCCACCTCGACGACGGCGCGACGGTGACGCTCTCGACGTTGCGCGCCACAGTCCACCTCGGCGCGCACGCGGACGGCGCGAACCACTATGGCAAGGGCGCGGGCTGCATCGACGCGATGCCGCTCGAACGCTACGTCGGCCCGTGCCACGTCGTGCGCGCGCGCGTCGATCGCCGCGCGGGCGGCATGCGCGTCGCGGCGGCCGACCTCGACACGCCGCTCGACGCGATTCATCATCCGCGCGTCCTCATCCGCACCGGCACCTTCCCTGACTTCACCGCGTGGAACGCCGATTTCGCGGGGCTCGATCCCGCGCTCGTCGATCTCCTCGCCGATCGCGGGGTCGCGCTCGTCGGGGTCGACACGCCGAGCGTCGACGTGCAGGAATCGAAGGATCTCGCGGCGCATCGGCGCTTCCACGCGCGCGACGTCTCGATCCTCGAGGGCCTGCGCCTCGACCACGTCGCGAGCGGCGAGTACGAGCTCATCGCGCTGCCGCTTCCGCTCGTCGGCTTCGACGCAAGCCCGGTGCGCGCCGTGCTACGCTCCCTCGCATGAGCGACGCGAAGCACGACGTCCTTTCATCCCGCGCACCCGAACCGGTCGGCGCGTATCCGCACGCGAAGCGCGCGGGAAACCTGCTCTTCCTCTCGGGAGTCGGTCCGCGCAGGCGCGGTTCGAAGGAGATCCCGGGCGTCACGCTCGGCACCGACGGCCGCCTCGTCGCGAAGGACATCGAGGCGCAGTGCCGCTCGTGCTTCGAAAACGTGAAGGCGGTGATGGAGGACGCGGGCGTTCCATGGGAGAACCTCGTCGACGTGACGGTCTTCCTCACCGACATGAAGAACGACTTCCCGACCTACAACCGGATCTACGCCGAGTACTTCGCAGGCCCGGGAAATCCGAACCCGACGCGCACGACGCTGGCGATCACCGCGCTGCCGACGCCGATCGCGGTCGAGGTGAAGGCGATCGCGGTGGTCGGATAGGCTCCCTCCGGCGCCACCGGAGCCCGCTCACCGCGCGAGACCGAGCATCACCACGCTGCGGCGCACGCCGTCCATCACGCACGCATCGGGCAGCGCGCCCCACTCGACGAATCCACGCGACCGGAAGAGCCGCAGGCTCGGCTCGTTGTGCGCGAAGCAGATCGCGAGGATCCGGTCGATGCCGCAGCCGGGCGCGCGCGCGAGCAGCGCGTCGAGCATCGCGCGTCCGACGCCGCGTCCGGCCGCGCGATCGGCGACGTACACCGAGATCTCGGCCGTCGGCGCGTAGGCCGCGCGATCCTTGAAGTTCGTGAACGCGCCCCACGCGCAGACGCCCTGCGCGTCGACGGCGACGAGCACGGGGCGCCTCACGCGGTCGCGGCCCTCGAACCACGCGCGCCGCGCCTCCGCCGACTGGGGCTCGAGGTCCGCGGTCGCGATCCGCTTCGGGATCGATTCGTTGTAGATCGCGCGGATCGCCTCGAGATCCGCCGCATCCGCATCGCGGATGGCGCAGGCATGCGGGTCGCCGGCGGGATTTCTCGCGGAACTTCTCGCGGAACTTCTCTCGGGACCGCTCACGGGACCTCCCCCGTCGCGATGCAGACGTTCGAGACGTCGCTGAAGAAGCGCAGCGCCTCGTGACCGCCCTCGCGGCCGATGCCCGATTCCTTCACCCCGCCGAACGGAACGCGCAGGTCGCGCAGGAGCCAGCAGTTGACCCACACCGTGCCCGCGTCGAGCCGCGCGGCGATGCGATGCGCGCGCGAGAGGTCGCGCGTCCACACGCTCGCCGACAGCCCGTAGCGCGTCGCGTTCGCCATCGCCACCGCGTCGCGGTGCCGGTCGAATCCGTGCACGGTCACGACCGGTCCGAACGTCTCCTCCTGGACGCATGCGCTTTCCTGCGGCACGCCGAGCAGCACCGTCGGCTCGAGGAAGGCGCCGTTCGCGACGCGCGGCGCCAGTCCGCGCGGAATGCCGCCACCACACGCGAGCACGCCGCCGTCGGCAACGCCGCGCTCGATCGCCGCGATCACCTTCTCGCGATGCGCCTTCGAGACGAGCGCGCCGAGATCGGTCTCCGCGGCGAGCGGATCGCCGACCTTCATCGCGCGCACGATGTCGACGAAACGCTCGGTGAACTCCCTCATCCGCGCGCGGTGGACGAGGATGCGCGACGAGCACAGGCAGATCTGCCCCTGGTTGAGGAACGAACTGCGCGCGATCTCGGGAACCGCGGTCGCGAGGTCCGCGTCCTCGCAGACGATCGCGGCGTTCTTCCCGCCGAGTTCGAGCGACGCCGGGATCAGCCGCTCGCCGCAGCGCGCCGCGATCCGCCGGCCGGTCACCGTGCCGCCGGTGAAGCTGATCGCGCGCACGTCGGGGCAGTCGACGATCGCCTGCCCCGCCTCGGCGCCGAGTCCGTGCACCACGTTGAGGACGCCGGGAGGCAGGCCCGCCGCGCGCGCGATGTCGCAGAGGACGGCCGCCGTCGTCGGCGTCAGTTCGCTCGGCTTCGCGATCACGCAGTTTCCCGCCGCGAGCGCGGGCGCGATCTTCCACGTGAAGAGGTAGAGCGGCAGGTTCCACGGCGAGATGCAGCCGACCGTGCCGAGCGGCTTGCGCAGGACGTAGTTGATCGCGTGCGCCGGGCGCTCGGTCACGAAGCTCTCGCCCGACTCGTGGAGGATCGCCGTCGCGAAGAAGCGGAAGTTCGCGGCCGCGCGCGGGATGTCGAGCGAACGCGCCAGCGCGAGCGGCTTGCCGGTGTCCTCCGATTCGAGCCGCGCGAGCTCGTCGAGGCGCGCGTCGATCCCGGCCGCGATCGCAAGCAGGATGCGCGAGCGCTCCACGGCGGGCGTGCGTCCCCAGATCGCGAACGCGCGCTTCGCGGCATCCGCCGCGCGCGCCACGTCCTCGCCGCGTCCGCGCGCGATCGCGCGCAGCGGTCCGCCGGTCGCCGGATTCTCGCGCGCAAGGCGTTCTCCCGAGATCGAGGCCTCGAACGAGCCGTTGATGAAGTGGTCGACGTCGTGCATCGCGCGCTCGTTGGTCACTGCGCCGCGAGGCGGCCGCCGTCGACGGGAAGGTTGACGCCGTTCACGTAGCTCGCGGCGGGCGACGCCAGGAAGAGGATCGCCATCGCGAGCTCGCGCGCGTCGCCGAGCCGCCCGGCCGGAATCGTCGCCACCGCGTCGCGCTCGACCTCGTCGACGGTCATGCCCCCGCGCGAGGCCTTTCCCTTGAAGAGCGCCTCGAGCCGCGCGGTCTTCGTGAATCCCGGCATCACGTTGTTCACGGTGATTCCGAAGCGCCCGAGCTCGCTCGCGAGCGTGCGCGTCCAGTTCGCCATCGCGGCGCGCACCGAGTTCGAGACCCCGAGGCCCTTGATCGGCGTGAACACCGACGTGCTCGTGATGTTGATGACGCGGCCGTAGCCGGCGGCGCGCATCGCGGGCGCGCACGCCTGCGTCCACGCCTGCGCGCAGCCGAGGTGCATCGAGATCGCGGCGACGTAGTCGCGCGGCTTCGCCTCGATCGCCGTGCCCGCGGCGGGTCCGCCCGTGTTGTTCACGAGGATGTGCACCGCGCCGAGCCGCGCGACGGCCTCGTGCGCCACGCGCTCGGTCGCGTCGAGATCGGAGAAGTCGGCGCGGATCGACTCGTGCGCGAGATCCGAGATCCCGCGCAGCTCGCCGAGCACCTTCGCGAGGCCGTCCTCGTTGCGGCCGACGATCGCGACGCGCGCGCCGGCGCGGGCGAACTCGAGCGCGGTGGCGCGGCCGATTCCCTGCGTCGCGCCGCACACGATCGCGGTCCTGCCTTCGAGTGAGAGTGGGTTCGTCGTCGGGGCGTTCATCGTGCGGCGCAGGATAGCCGCACGCGATCCGCGCACGCGACGGGGGCGCGCGTCGGTTCCGCGGCCCGCGCCCGCACGCTCAGAGGCCGAAGTTGCCGAGGAGGACCGCCATGTCCGACGCGTCCGTCGTGCCGTCGCCGTTGAGGTCGGTCGGCCCGGCGCTGCCCCAGCCGTTGAGCATCTCGGCGAGGTCGGCCGCGTCCACGGCGCCGTCGCCGTTGAGGTCGCCGGGGATGCCGCAGGTGCCGGGCGTCGCGAAGGTCCGGATGGCGCTCGTCGCCACGTTGTTCGAGGCGTCGAGCGCGCGCACGAAGTACTCGACCGTCG
>JBIIYI010000078.1:0-9812 GCA_044346895.1 Phycisphaerales bacterium | reverse complement strand
GGAAAGCGCGCCACCCGCCACGAAGCCCGCGACCGGGCCAGCGGAGACGAAACCGGGCGAGACGAAGCCTGAAGTGAAGAAGCCGGAAGAGAAGAATCCGGCTCCGCAGTCCGCGCAGAAGCCCGCGACCGTCCCGACGAAGGACGACATCGTCGAGGCCGTGCCGCACAAGGATCTCCCGCGCGAGCGCATCGTGCTGCTCGGCGAGCAGTTCGACGCCGAACTCTGCTTCGACGAGACGACGCGCGCGACGGGCATGGGCGGCCGCAGCGAGTTCCCCGCAGGCACGGCGATGATCTTCGTCCACCCGCGCGCGATCATGCTGAACTACTGGATGAAGGACTGCCTGATCGACCTCGACATGATCTTCGTCGATCCGAAGGGCCGGATCACCGCGATCCACGAGGCGACGCGCGAGAAGCTCCGCGCGACCGGCGAGACGAAGACTCGCTACGAGAACCGTCTCTATCTCTACAGTTCGCGCGCGCCCGCGCAGTTCGTGATCGAACTTCCCGCAGGCTCGCTCAAGCGCCTCAAGCCGATGGTCGGACAGCAGCTCGGCCTCGACTGGTCGCGTTACGCCCAGCGCGCGAAGTGAACGGCGGCGGGCGGCGTCCGATGGCGCGAGGCGTCGCGTCCGCCACAACGCGTCCGCCACAACCCGCACGCCACAACCCGCACGCCACGACCCGCACGCCACGACCCGCAAGCCACAACCCGCAAGCCACAACCCGCAAGCATCGGGGCGACGCGCGCGCGCCTCATCCTCCGCTGGGAACGCTCGGTCCGCCGGCGCGATCATGGTCGGGCGCGGCGCCCGTTTCGAGCCTCGCAGGCCGATCGAGCATCTACGGCCTCTCGCGCAGTTCCGGATTCCTGAGCAGCTCAAGCCTCTCGAGCCGAGCCTCGGCATCGCGCAGGCGCACGACCGCATACGCGAGCCCGATGAGCGCCACCCCGAGCAGGATGGCGAGGATGAACGCCACCGGCGCGCTGCCGCCGAAGCGCCGGTCGGCGGGCGACTTCCTCGACCAGCCGCCCTTCCACCACGCGGATCTTCCCCACACGCCGCGCCTCACCGCGCGCCGCACGCGCGCAAAGGACGTGACCGCCCGCGCGTTCGTGCTGCGACCATCGCGCAGCCGCCGCAGGTCCTCGATGAGTTCGCTCGCCGACTGGTAGCGGTCGACGGGGTCCTTCTCGAGCAGTTTGGCCGCGACCGACTCGATGCCTCCGGCGAAGGCCGGATCGATGCGACCGAGCCGCATGGGCACCACGTTGCGGATCGTCGCGGCAGCGGAGGGAATCGAACCGCGGTCGATCGCGTACGGCAGCGCCCCCGCGAGGCATTCGTACAGCATGACGCCGATCGCGTAGAGGTCGCTGCGCTGCTCGACCGAGCGCGTGCCGTCGAACTGCTCGGGGCTCATGTACGGCACCGTGCCCACGAGGTGGTTGGTGCCGACGCCGTTCGGAAGCGACTGCGTCGGCGTCTCGTAGCGCGTGTCGTCGATCGCGGAGGCCATGTTCTCGGGAAGCACCCCCGACACGCCGAAATCGAGCACCTTCGCGCGCCCGTCGCCGCGGACGAGGATGTTCGCTGGCTTGAGGTCGCGGTGGACGACGCCGTGCGCGTGCGCGTAGCCGACCGCAAGCGCGATCTGCTCGAAGACGTCGATCACCGCCGGGACGAGCGCCGTCGCGTCCGCGCCGCGCGCGCGCTGCGCACGGGCCCAGTCGACGAGCGACGCGCCCTCGACGAACTCGAGCACGAAGTACGGCCGCGCCGGGACCGTGCGCGAGTCCTGACCCGCCTCGTAGACGCGCGCGATGTTCGGGTGGTCGAGCCGCCCGAGCAGCCGGACCTCGCGCCGGAAACGCGCGAGCGCCCGCGTATCCCACGCGCCGCTGCCGAGCACCTTCACCGCGACGATCCGGTCGGTCTCGGGCTGCCGCGCCTTGAGCACCACGCTGCTCGCTCCCGTTCCGATCACGCCGAGCACCTGGTAGTTGCCGATCTGCTCGGGCACCTCGACTTCGGCGGATTCCGGCTCCTCCTCGAGGACGGCCGCGATGTCGATCAGCGGCTCCACGCCCACCGTCCCTTCGCGATCGAGCGACACCATCGACGAGAGTTCGTCGCGGAGCCCCGGATCGGCGATGCCGGCGAGGAACGACTCCAGGTCCGGCCGCGGCAGGTCGCGGGCCCGGTCGAAGAGTTCGGAGAGCAACTTGAAGCGCTGCGCCTCGTCCATGGTGGTGAAACTGGGAAGGAGCGCCCGCACCCACCGGAAGGAACCGGATCGGGGCGGCCGGGCCTCGGCCCCGGGCGTCCGAATCCCTACTTTGCGCCCTTCATTTCCTTGGCAAGCCAGGCCTTCGCCATCCGCCAGTCCGCCTCGACCGTCGAGAGCGAGACCCCGAGCACCGTCGCGATCTCCTCGTGGCTGAGCCCGCCGAAGATCTTGGCCTCGACGACGCGCGCCTTGCGCTCGTCGAGCTTCTCGAGCTTGCGCAGCCCCTCGTCGATCGCGAGCACGTCGACCTGCGAGACGCCGAGGTCGGGCGCCGCCATGCCCGGGTCGATCGGGATGCCGCGGTGGCCCCCGCCGCGCTTCTCGGCGTTCTTCGCCTCGGCGTGGTTGATGAGCACCTGCCGCATCGCCGTCGCCGCGACCGCCATGAAGTGCGAGCGGCTTGCGAAGACGTCGTTGTTGCCACGCGCGATCTTGAGGAACGCCTCGTTGACGAGAGCGGTCGGCTGCAGCGTGTGCGACGAGCGCTGCTGGCGCATGTAGCTCGATGCGAGGG
Organism: Phycisphaerales bacterium; assembly: GCA_044346895.1. Classification (GTDB taxonomy): domain Bacteria; phylum Planctomycetota; class Phycisphaerae; order Phycisphaerales; family SM1A02; genus QWPT01. The sequence continues at coordinate 7,001 of JBIIYI010000078.1, read as the reverse complement.
CGCGCAGCTCGCCGTAGACGAGTTCGATCAACTGCGGCGACAGCGCGGTCGGTCCCGAGGATGACGCGGAAGCGGGGTCGGACGAAGCCATGCGCGGATGCTACCGCACGCGGCCTCCGCGCCGAAGCGAAGGCTCGGCAACGGAACGCTTCTCAGCGACGAGGGTGCCGCGGAACCGCATGCGCGACCGCCGCGTCCCACGCCTCCATCGCCCGCCGCGCGCTCACGAACGCGCGGGAAGCACGATGCCCCGGCATTCGCCGAAGCCGATGCGCGGCCGGCCGGGAGCCTCGCAGAAGCCGCGCAGGACGACCTCGTCGCCATCCTGCAGGAACTTGCGCTCCGTACCGTCGCCGAGCGCGATCGGCTCGGTGCCGCGCCACGTCCGCTCGAGGAGGCATCCGCGCGACTCCTTCGTCGGCCCCGAGACCGTGCCCGAGGCGAGGAGGTCGCCGACCTCCATGTTGCAGCCGTTCGACGCGTGGTGGGCGAGCATCTGCGCGGGCGTCCAGAACATGTCGCGGAACCCGCCGCGCGAGACGAGCGTGGGCGACATCCCCTTCTCGCGCATCGCGGCGCTCGAGACGAGCACCTCGAGCGTGAGGTCGAGGTTCGTGCCCGCGGGGTCGTCGAGATAGTCGAGCACCTTCGGATCGTCCGCCGAACGCGGCGGACCCGGCACGCGGAACGGCTCGAGCGCATCGCGCACCACGACCCACGGCGAGACGGTCGTGGCGAAGTTCTTCGCGAGGAACGGCCCGAGCGGCTGGTACTCCCACTTCTGGATGTCGCGCGCGGACCAGTCGTTCACGAGCACGAATCCGAAGATCCGGCTCCACGCGTCGGCCACGGGAACCGTCTCGCCGAGCGCGTTCGAGCGACCGACGAAGAACCCGACCTCGAGTTCGTAGTCCATCAGCTTCGACGCACCGAACGACGGCGGGCCCTCGTCGCTCGCGACGGTCTGCCCCTTGGGACGGACGATCGACGTCCCGCTCGCGACGATCGAACTCGCGCGGCCGTGGTACCCGATCGGCACGTGCTTCCAGTTCGGAAGCAGCGGATTCGTCGGCCGGAACATCGACCCGACGTTCGTCGCGTGGTGGAGCGAGGCGTAGAAGTCGGTGTAGTCGCCGACGAGGAACGGCACCGCGGGCTCGCACGCGTCCGCCGGACGCAGCATGCGCTCGACCTTCGCCTTCGAGGGCGAACCCTGCGCGAGGAGCGCAGCGATGTTCTGCCGCAGCATCGTCTGCGCCGCCGGATCGAGCTCGGCGATCCCGTTCAGCCAGCCGACGTCGAGCGCGATGAGGAAGTCGGTGTCGGACGAGAGCTTCTTCACGAAGAGCCCGGCGTCGAGCACGTCGCGCAGCGCCAGCACGCGGTCGCCGATCCGCACCGCCGGACCATCGTCGACGACGCCGTACGGGAGGTTCTGGATCGGGAAGTCGCCGGCGGGATCGTTGGCCGACTCGACCCACGAACGGAGCGCGGGATCGGAAGGCGACGCGAGTTGCGAGGCGGGTGCGGTCACGACGCGATCTCCTTCGTCTCGGGTTCAACTTCCGGAAGCAGTCCGAGCGCCCGCAGATCGGCGACGGGCTCGTCGAACGAGCACGAGCCGAAGCTGTGCGCGAAGCGCTCGCGCGCGGCCGCGATCTCGTCGAACTTGAGGAACCGCCGCCGCCACGCGAGGCCGGTCGGCGTGAAGTCGAACGCGCGGGCGTTCTCCTCGACGAGGACCGACTCGATCTCCGCTTCCGACATCGCGTCGTCCTGCCAGAGGAGGCAGCCCGCGACGAACACGTTGAGGAAGCCGAACTGCATGCAGCCGACGTCCTTCGCGAGGTGCCGGCACGGATGATGGAGCCCGGCGGTCGCCTTGAACGGGACTTCCGCGGCGCGGCAGACCTTGAGGAAGCGCGCGACCTGCGCGGGAGTCGGATGCGCGTCGGGCGTCAGGCCGCCGGTGCGGATCTTGGCGCCCGTGTCGAGCGACGCCATCGTGGTGACGAGCCCGCGGATGTCGCCGTCGACCGGAACCTCGAAGTAGGCGTAGATGTCGTCGGGGACGTACTCGAGCGCCCGGTCGATCTCGTGCGGGGTGGCCGCCTTCGTCTCGATCGTGTCGATCACCGCCCGGCCGTGGGCGCGGCTGAACTCGCGATCCTCCATGCGGGCGTTGAAGCGCTCGATCCGCTCGAGGTCCGCCACGATCTGCCGGTCGGAGGCGGGCGCCACGAGCACCGACATCGACCAGGGCTCGTCGCCCTCGAGGTCGGCGGTCTTCGGGAGGAGCGGATCGGCCGCGTCCACGAACTGCGGGAACTGGGTCACCGGCACGATCAGCCGGGCGAGCATCCAGGCCTCGCCCGATCGGCGGAAGCGGGCGTAGTTCGCGACGGTGGTGGGCATGTCGAGCTTCGCCGGCGGGAACAGCCCGGCGTAGTCGAGGACGGAATCGAGGAGGAGTCGGACGGCGTGCATGAGGTCGTGGCGGACGGCGGAATGCCTTCGCGGCGGGAAGCGTCGATTATGCCCGATCCCGGGCGGCGACGGCGGCGGGATCGCCGCGGGGAACGGAGATGGTTCGATTCCGGCGCGGCGGACCGATGCGATGGCACGCGCGGCCGAACGGTGGGCCGGAGATCGCTTGAAACACCGGGATGGCGCAAACCCGGAGGCATGCTCGAAGATGGCACGAAGCCGGGGCCGCCCGCCCTACCCTGTCCAAGGCCTGAGGCGAGCGATAGATTGCGCGCCGTTCGCGCATCACCCGGCCGGCAACCGCCGGACGACGCGGCGGCAGGCATCGGCGCGGGAATGCTCGACGCTCGCACCTCACGCAGGACCCCTTCGGCGAACATCATGACGCGAGAAACCATCACGCGAGAAACCATCACGCGAGGACAAATGACGCGACCCACCGACAACCCCCGGCACCTGTCCCGAACGATGGTCGAGATGCCGTCCGACGCGACTTCCTCCGCGACGGGGCTCCGAAGCCTCGCGCGCGGACTGACGCGCGTCCTCGCGTGCGCGCTCGTCGCGCTCGCGGCGGTCGGACTCGTACCGGATGCGGCCCTCGCGCAGGACGATGCACCGGGAGCCGCGGGAGCTTCGGGCGCGCCGACGCAGCCCGCGAAGATCGCGATCGCCGTGCCGCGCGTCGAGGCGCTCTCCGCGATCGCCGAGCGCGTGCGAGGCTACGGACAGAAGAACGAACTCGACCAGATCGTGCAGGGCCTCGATGCGAAGCTCTCCGACGCGCTCTTCAACACCCGCAAGTTCGAGGTGCGCGCCCACGCCGATCTGCAGAAACTCCTCGGTGAACAGTCGGCGCAGGACTCGGGCAACTACGACCTGACCGACCCCAGTCGCGCGAAGCCGTTCCGGCTGGCCGGCATCCCCTACCTCGCGCTCGTCCAGATCGACGACTTCCAGGATCAGGTGCAGACCGCGAACTTCGAGGGAATCGGCGCGAAGGCCACCCGTCGTCAGATCCGCCTGAGCGCCGTCTGCCGCATCTTCGACGCGACGCGCGGCACGCTGCTCGAGTCGGCGCGCGTCACCGTCAGCGACCTCGACTTCAAGAACAACCCGCAGTACGTCGTCGACCAGAAGGGTGGCGACCTCACCGAAGCCGTCGTCAACGTCATCGCCGACCGGATGGCGAACCAGTGCGCGCAGCGGATCACCGACGTGATCTTCCCGGCGAAGGTGCTGGTCGTCCGCGACGGCGTCGTGACGCTCAACCGCGGCGAGGGCACCGCGATCTCGATCGGCGAGGTGTGGGAGGCGTTCGCCACCGGCGAGGAACTCGTCGACCCGGACACCGGCGAGGTGCTCGGCAGCGAGGAGGTCGGCATCGGTTTCGTGCGCGTCATCAGCGTGGCGCCGAAGTTCTCGCGCGCGGAGATCTGCGGCATCGACCGCGGCATCGCGAAGGGCTGCATCCTGCGCAAGTCGACGCGCACCGATTGCGAGCCGAGGCCGGGCGCGCGCATGTGGTCGGCGCCGGTCGAACTTCCCGAGGAGGCGCTGCTGCGCGGCGGCCTGCAGGATGGCAGCGTCGCGCCCCCGCTGCCGTCGCCCACCCGCTCGCCGGCGGATGGACCGCGCGTGCCGCCGGTGAACGAAGCGCCGCCCGCCCCGCAAGCCTCCCAATCGTCTTCGCCGCCCGCCGCGGCGCCCTCGACCGCAACCACTTCCGCGGCGGCCCGACCGGTCGCCGCGATCTTCGTCCGCAACCGCGAGAAGCGGATCGACGACGCGCGCGTGATGCAGCTCGAGGATGAACTCGTCGCCGCGCTCGACGGCGCGTGCTTCACCACGATCAGCCGCGAGGACGCGCTCAACGCGGTCGCGCGCTTCGCCGAGGAAGGCCCGAACGCCGGCGCCGCGCGTCGCGGAGTCGACGGCGATCCGATCCGCGATCTCGACCGGCAGCTGTCGAACGACGCGTCGGCGCTCCAGCTGGCGCAGGCGATGGGCGCCGACTACGTGCTCGTCGCCTCGCTCACTGCGCTGCGCACCGACCGCCGCACGCTCACCGAGCCGGGGCGCAACGTCTCGACCGTCGTGGAGGCGTACCGCCTCGACGCGACGTACCGCATCCTCGGCCGCGCGGAGGGCCGCGTGGTCGCGTCCGGATCGGCCGGCGCGAGCGACTCGGTCCGGCAGACGCCGGAACTCCAGGTCGAGCGCGACGTGATCGCGGGCCTCGTGTCGGAAGCGGCGGTCAAGATGGCCGACGCGATGAAGAAGCGCTGCGAGCGCGCGCCGCTGCCGGCGCCGGACGCGCTGCCGCTCCTCGCGCTCGAGATCTTCGGAACGCCCGCCGACCTCGCCGTTCCCGAGATCGTCAAGGTCGCGGGCGCCGACGGCTCGTCGCAATGGACCGTCCGTTCCGGCTCGTACATCCTCGAACCGACGAGTTTCGTGGTCGAGATCGACGGCATCGTCGTGGGCACCACGCCTTCGCCGATCCGCGCGACGAAGGGACTCCACAAGCTGCGCATCACGCGGCCGGGATACGAACCCTACGAGGCGACGGTGAACGTGCAGCCCGGCGTCGGTCCGCTCGTGATCCCGATGCGGATCACGGACGAGGAGCGCGCGCGCTGGCAGGAGATGGCGCGCTTCTTCGCCGATCTCAAGACGGACGCGGCGCTCACGGAGGCCCAGGTCTCGGTGCTCGAGGGCTACGCGACGATGCTGCGGAACTCGAAGATCTCGGTCGATCAGAAGACAGACGTGAAGGTCGACACCGACCAGGCGCCCGTCTTCGAGAACAACAGCTTCTGGCGGAGCGTGCCGTTCGCGTACTGACCGGCGACGACCGACGGACCGGGTTCGCCGCGTCGAAGACCGCCCCGTCTCTCTTCGCCGCGCATCTCCACGCCACGCATCTCCTCGCCACGCATCTCCTCGCCACGCGTCTCCACGCCACGCATCTCCACGCCACGCATCCCTTCGCCGCCTTCCCCCGTGATTGCCGTGACCGCGTCGTCCGTTCATCTTCCGCCACGTTCGACACGCCGCACGCGCGCGGACCTGCGGCGCATCGGGATCGCCTCGCTCGCATGGGTCGCCGTCGCGGGAATCCTCGGCATCTCGACTGGCTGCTCGCACCAGGACCGGATGAAGGCGGTCGTGGCGCCGTTCGAGTCGGGCAACTACGGAGCGTCCGCGGAGGCGATGCGCCCGCTCCTCAAGGATCGCCGCGACAGCAGCAAGGACCGCACGATCTACGAACTCGAGGCGGGCGCCGTCTTCGCCGCGGCCGGCGACCTCGAGCGCTCGATGAAGGCCTTCGGGAACGCCGACGAACGGATGTGGGCGTACCTCGACGACGCGCCCGAGACGCGCATCTCCGAGCAGGCGGCCGCGATCCTCACCAACCAGACGATCATCACCTACGTCGGCCGTCCGCACGACCGCATCATGTGCACGACGTACCAGGGGCTGAACCATCTCGCGCAGGGCGACCTCGACGCGGCGGGCGTGTCGTTCCGCCGAGCGCTCGAGTGGCAGCGCGACGCGGTCGACAAGAACCAGAAGGAGATCGACGCCCTCGAGAGGAAGGCGCAGGAGGCGTCCGCCGAGAAGTCCTACGACGCGAAGGCCGCGCTCGAGGACGCGAAGGTGAAGGGCGGACTCGAGTCGGCCTACGGCCCCCTGCGCGAGCTGAAGGGCTACGCCGAGTTCGAGATTCCGTACGCGACCTACCTCCGTTCGCTGCAGCAGACGTTGACCGGGCGCAACGACGACCTCGCGCAGGCGACCGTCGGGTTCCGCCGCGTCGCGGGCATGCTGCCCGAGCGCGATAGGACCTTCGCGGAGGAGGCGGCCGCAGCGGCCGAGCGCGCCTCGCAGGGCGAGGCGTTGGCGCCGACGGTGCATGTGTTCGTCGAATCGGGCATGGCTCCGTGGCTGCGCGAGTTCAGGCTCGACATCCCGCTCTTCATGCGCGAGGTGCCCTACGTCGGCGTCGCGTTCCCCGTGCTTGAGCGCAAGGCGGGCGCGATCGCGGACTTCACCGTCGCGTCCGCATCTGGGTCGCACCGTTCGCAGGTGCTCACCGACATGGACCGCGTGGTGGCCGACGACTTCAACCGTCGGCTTCCCGCCATCATCACGATGACCATCGTCTCGAGCGCGACCAAGGCGATCGCCACGTACTTCGCGCAGCAGGCGGTGTACCGAGACAACCCGAACGCGGCGATCTTCGTCGCGCTGACCGGGGCGATCTATCAGATCGCGACCAACAGCGCGGACCTCCGCACGTGGCTGACGCTGCCGAAAATGGTGCTCTATGCGCGCGTTCCCGCGCCTGCGGACGGGCGGATCACGATCGGCCTCGGCGACGGCCGCTCGATCGGGCCCCTCGATGTGGAATCGAGCGGCGCGTCGATCGTCCATCTTCGCGTTCCAACGGCGGGCGCGCCCCCGGCGGTCCGTATCATGCGATTCCGGGGCGCCGATCCCCCGGCGGCTCC
>JBIIYI010000076.1:0-9815 GCA_044346895.1 Phycisphaerales bacterium | reverse complement strand
TCGAGAACTGACTACGCGGTGCGCATGGTGCTTGCGACGCACCCCGGCGGCCAGTTCTCGACGCCGATGTCGAACCAGTTCCTCCGATTCGGCGCGAGCCCGCGCGCGGCGCAGACGCTCGTCCTCGGCGCGAAGGTGAAGGCGCTGCTCGCCGGACGCGGCGCGGTGTCGTTCGACGACGTCAAGGCGGTCGCACTGCCCGCGCTCCGGCACCGCATCCTCCTCAACTTCGAGGCGGAGGCCGAGGGCCGCACCTCGGACGAGGTGGTGCAGAACATCATCGACACGCTCGTCCTCGACGCGCGCTGACGCGTCGGCGACGCACGCGGGCGCGGGCGCCGCGAGCCGACGCGCCGCCCGACGCATCGCGCCCGCCACCATCGACGCACCGCAGGAACCCGCAGGACTCCACATGAAGCCCCACATCACGCTCTCCGCGCTCTCCGCACTCGCCGCGTCCGCCATCGTCTCCTCCGCGCTCGCGCGGCAGGAATCGGGTGGCGTGGAGACTCCGAACGTCGCGGTCGACGCGGCGAAGGACGACCTCCGGTTCGTGCTCGCCGGCGGCTACGCGCACTTCTTCTCGACCGACTTCGACACCGGTGGCGGCGACGTGGCGGTCGACCGCGGATTCGGCTCGCTCAACGTCTCGTCGGCGCCGAAGGAGACGTACCGCTGGGACGTCGAGCTCGCGTGGGAAGGCTCGTGGTACTCGTTCGATGGCGGCGGCGCGCTCGCCACCGCGGCGGGCGGCACGCCGTGGGACGCGGTCCAGTCGATCGTGATCACGCCGGGCGCGAGCTTCAGGCTCGACGAGCGCTGGCGCCTCAACGCGCGGTTCCTGCTCCAGTTCGCGGGCGAGAACGACGCCGATGTCGGCGACAGCGCCACCTACGGCGGCATCCTGGCCGCGAGCTACTCCTTCAGCGACAAGCTGACGCTCGGACTCGGCGTGCTCGCCACGTCGCGCATCGAGGACGACGTGCTCGTCGTGCCGCAGATCGTCGTCGACTGGCGTCCGTGCAAGGAGTTCCGCCTCTCGAACTTCGCGGGCCCGGAGGCGTTCCCGGGCGGCGCCGGCCTCGAGGCGATCTGGATCCTCAACGAGGAGTTCGAGATCGCCCTCGGCGGCCGCTACACCTACCGGCGCTTCCGCCTCGCCGACGACGCGCCCGTCGCGGACGGCGTCGGCACCGACGAGGGACTTCCCGTGTGGCTGCGCGCCACGATGCGCGCGAAGTGCGGCGCGCGCGTCGATCTCGTCGGCGGCTTCCAGTTCGCGGGCGAGATGCAGATCGACGATGCCGACGGCAACGAGCTCGAGAAGGTCGACGTCGAGGCCGCGCCGTTCCTCGGCGTCTTCATGAGCTGGAAGTTCTGATGCAGCCGAAGCAGCAACCGGCCGCCGCGGGCACGCGCGCGTCGACGCCGCGTCCGATCGCGCTCGTGACGGGCGCGAGCGCGGGCATCGGCCGCGAGTTCGCGCTGCTGCTCGCCGAGCGCGGGCACGATCTGGTGCTGGTCGCGCGGCGCGAGGAGAGGCTCGTCGAGGTGAAGAAGCTCGTCGGCGAGCGCTTCGGCGCGCGCGCGATGGTGATCGCCGAGGATCTCTCGCACGCCGCCGCGCCGCGCAGGATCGCGGACACCGTGCGCGCGTCCGGCCTCGAGGTCGAGGTGCTCGTCAACAACGCGGGCTACGCGGTCAAGGGTGGATTCCTCGAGGCCGACTGGGCGACGCACGCCGACTTCATCGCCGTCATGGCGACGTCGTGGATCCACCTCTGCCACCTCTTCGTGCCCGCGATGGTGCGGCGCGGACGCGGACGCGTGGTGAACGTCTCGAGCCTCGCGTCGCTCGCGCCCGAACCCGCGGGCAGCCTCTACGCGCCCGCGAAGTGCCTGATGACCTCCGCGAGCCGCGCGATGCGGCTCGATCTCCTCGGGACGGGCGTCCACGTGACGGCGCTCTGTCCGGGATTCACCTACACCGAGTTCCACGACGTCCTCGGCGTGCGCGAGGAGATGCGCACGCTGCCGAAGTACATGTGGCAGGAGGCGCGCCCGGTGGTCGAGGCGGGCTGGCGCGGCGTCGAGCGGAACCAGCCGGTGGTCGTGCCCGGCGCGTTCAACCGCTTCGCCGCGTTCTGGTGCCGCGTGCTCCCCTACGCGCTCACGAGCCGCATGATCCCGCGCGCCGTCGCCGAACGCGCGACGAAGGCGCCCCTTCCGGCGGCGAAGAAGGCCGAAGTGGCGCGATGAGCCTCCTCTGCGTGCCGATTCCAGTCGAGGCGGAGGACGAGATCCCGACCGTCCTCGAGCGCGCGCGGCGCGCGCGGGTCCTCGGCGCGCGGCTCGTCGAATGGCGCTGCGACGGGCTCGCCTCGCGCGCGGACGCCGCGGCCTCCGCCGCCGCCATCGCGCGGCTCGTGCGCGAGTCGCCGCTTCCATCGATCGTGACGATCCGCAGCGCGTCGGAAGGCGGGACGTGCGCGCTCGAGGAATCGGCGCGGCTCGCGCTCCTCGCGCGCGTCGCGCGTGCGGCGGAACCCGCCGACGCGCCGCGCATGATCGACGTCGAGCACGCGGCGATCGCCGACGGCGCGGGCAACGACATGGCGCGCGCGCTGCTCGCGGCCGCGCTCATCCCGCGCGCGGAGGATGCGCCCGCGACGAAGGTCGTCGCGAGCGCGCACGACTTCGCGGGTCGGCCCGTCGATCTCCTGCGCCGCGTCGCGGCCATGCAGGCGGATCCGCTCGTCTCGGTCGTGAAGCTCGCGTGGATGGCGCGCAGCATCCGCGACAACCTCGAGGCCTTCGATCTCCTCGCGACGCGCACGAAGCCGACGATCGCGCTCCTGATGGGCGAGTTCGGTCTGATGAGCCGCGTGCTCGCGCCGAAGTTCGGCGGATTCCTCACGTTCGCCGCGGATGCCGAGGGAACCGGCACCGCGCCCGGACAGCCGACGCTGCGCGACCTGCGCGACACGTACCGCTTCGGCGCGGTCGGCCCGGCGACGCGCGTCTACGGCGTCGTGGGATGGCCGGTCGCGCACTCGCGCTCTCCCGCGTACCACAACGCCCGCTTCGGCGAGTTCCAGCACGACGGCGTCTACCTGCCGCTCCCCGTGCCGCCCGAGTGGGAGCACTTCAAGGCCTCGATCGGCGCGCTCGTCGACCACGACCGGCTCGACTTCGCGGGCGCGAGCGTGACGATCCCGCACAAGGAGCACCTCGTGCGATTCGTGCGCGAGCGCGGCGGCACGGTCGATGCCGACGCCGCGTGGCTCGGCGCGGCGAACACGCTCGTCGTCCGCCCGCACGGGACGCCCGACGCCGAACGGCTCCTCGCGACCAACACCGACATGCCCGCGGCGGTCGAGGTGCTCGCGGCCGCGCTCGCGACGCGCGGCACGACCATCGCGGGCGCGCGCATCGCGGTCGTCGGCGCGGGTGGCGTCGCGCGGGCGGTGGCGGGCGGACTCGCGCTCGCGGGCGCGACCGTCGTCGTCGTGAATCGCGACCACGCGCGCGCCGAGAAGCTCGCGGCCGCGCTTTCCGGGCGGGAAGTCGCGCGGGCAGACGGCCGCGCGCACGCGACGAAGGTGGTGGCCGGGCGCGCCGACGCGCTCGCATGCGGGTGCTTCCACGCGTTCGTCAACTGCACGCCCGTCGGCATGCAGGGTGGGCCCGATCCGACGGGTTCGCCGCTGCCGGACGACGTCCATCTCGACGATTCGGTCGTGGTGATGGACACCGTGTACGCGCCGCGCGACACCCCGCTCGTCCGCGAGGCACGCGCCAGGGGCGCGGTGACGATCGACGGCGAGGCGATGTTCCTGCGGCAGGCGGAGCTCCAGTCCGAACTCTTCCGCGCGCGCTGGTGAGCGGCTGAGGTACGATCGCGGTCGAACCGCGGCGTGCCGCGGACCAGCACGATGTCCGACACCAACGACGCCATCCTCGCCGCGCGCGCATTCCTCCGGGCCCATCTCTCCGGGACGATCGCGTTCGACGGCGAGTTCGTGCCGATCAAGGTGGTGCCCACGCCCGACGGCGCGCTCGTCGCCCCGGTGATGGTCGCGATGCTGCGCACGTTCGACAATGCGCTCTTCCTGCCCGACGAGGGCGAGGACGCGATGCACATGCAGGTGACGCTCGAGGAGATCCACGACCGCGCCGACGACGCCGCGCTGTGCGACCGCTGGCGCATCTACCACGGCGAACCCGAGGACGTGCGCTGGGCGCGCATCTCGATCGATGCGGCGAGGTTCCGCGGCATGATGTTCGACGGACTCGCGCTGATGGAGCCGAACGCGCTCGCGGCGGTCGAGGCGAGGATCTGCCGCGAGGTCAACGGCTCGATGGCCGACGTCCTGCGCGCGGCGGTCGCGACCGTGACCGGACTCGAGATCGAGGCTCCGCGGCTCGTCGGCGTCGATCCGCTCGGGTTCGACGTGCGCGGCCGGTTCGACGTGATCCGCCTGCCCGCCGATCCGCCGATCGCGGACGAGGAGGACGCGGTCGCCGCGCTCGAGGAACTCGCGGATCCTTCCGCCGACGGCGAGGCGGAGCACGACGCGTCCGAGGACGCCTGACCGGGCGGTGGGCGACGTGGACGGCAAGGCGATCGTCGAGCCGGGGTTCGAAGACGAGTGTTGGGCGCGGAAGCGGAAGGCACAGTCGGGAAGCACGGCGGAAGGCACGGGTGGAGGCACGGGTGGGAGGCACGGGCGGGAGGCACGGGCGGGAGGGCGCGATCGGTCGCGGGTCTGACGATGGCTGAAGAACCGCTTGCATTTCCTCAGGAGATCGAGGCCGGACTCCGGCGCCTCGCTGCGAGCATCACGGGCGCGGGCGCGCTTCCCTCGCCGGATGTACTCGCCGCGCTCGACCGTTCGGCCGCGGACGCGATCGATCTCGATACCGAGTCTCGCCAGGGCGCGGGCCTCGACACGTCGCTCGATCGCGTGCTCGACGCGCTCCAGGCGCTCGGACTTGCCGAGGTCGATCTCGTCAACCTGCTCCCCGAGACGGTCGAAGCCGCGATCCTCGCCGAACTCTCCGCGCTCGACGACGCCACGGCGCTCCCCCGCGCGCTCGAACTGGCGAGGACGCATCCGACGCTCCGCGACGAGATCCTCGCGACGTCGCTCGGACTCGGGATCGCGGCGGCGGCCGATGCGGACAGCGACCCGACGATCGCGCCCGGCACGATCCTCTTCGGCCGCTGGCGCGTCGAGCGGCTGCTCGGTGAAGGGCGAACCTCGAGCGTGGCCATCGCCGTCGACGAGGTGCTGTCGAGCGCCACGAAGGTGGTTCGCGTGGTGCTGAAGCGATACGACGACGCCGTCGGATCCTCGCGCGAGCACGCGCTCCACGAGGTGCGCGCGCTCGCATCGCTCCCGCGCGATCTCGTCCCGCAGCCGGTCGCGCTGCATGCGCCGAAGGGTCGCGAGGCGATCCTCGTGATGCTGCACGAAGAGTCGCAGCCACCGCGCTGCGCCGACGACATCGCCGCGGCCGCGAGCGCGCTCGATCGAGTCCACGCGAACGGCCTCGCGCACGGCGACCTCAAGCCCGAGCACATCCGCGTGCGTCCGGACGGCAGCGCGTTCCTGATCGATTTCGGTCTCGCGGGGGAAGCGTCCGCGGAGGCGCGCGCGTCCGACCTCACGCGCCTCATCGCCGTCGCCCGTCCGCACGCGCCCCGCATCGCGCTCCGTGCCGCCGAAGCCGCGGTCGCGCGCGGACACCATCGCCTCGCGTCGTCGAGCCTGCAGGTGCTTGCTCCGCGCTCGATCCGACGAGGTCTCCGCCGCGTCGCGATCATCGCCGCGATCATGGGTGGGACGGCCGTTTCCGGCTACGCCTACGGGCGCTGGATCGCGGCTCCCACGATGCCGACTCCAGCGATCGGCACCACGCCGCTCAAGGCGTCGGGCGACACGCTGGCCGCGCTCGCCGAATCCGGGCGCCTCATCCGGGCGGTCGTCCGAGCGGACGGCCGCATCGAGCAGCTCCAGGTCGAATGGCCGGAACTCCGGCTCCTGCCGCATCCGGCTGGAGCCACACGAAGACCGCTGAAGTACTTCCAGTTCCGGCGGGATGGTTCGGTCGGGTTCGAATTCGCAGATTCCGCCCCGAATCAGTCACCCGCGGTCGGCACCGGTCAGTAGGTGGCGTCGGAGACCAGAGTTGGAGCGAGCAAGACGGGGAAATGCGCGGGGCGATCGCACGCCCTCACCAGACCTCCGACCTTGCGCAAGCGTCCCTCGCCTGAGGCCTTCCGGCGGACTCGGGACGCCCAGAGGACGACGAGAGGACGACGAGAGGACGACGAGAGGACGACGAGAGGACACCCAGACGACGCTCATCGAATGACGGCGCGCTCCGCCGCCCTCGCTCAAACCCACCGGGGGAGACATGCACGGCATGCGATCGGATCGGAACCAGGCTGCGGATGGAAGAGCCCCATCGGGGAAGAGACCGGCGGACGAGAGAGAACACGGCGGACAGACGGCGTCGCGTGGTGGCGCACGCCGACTGTCCGCCGGACTTGCGACCACGCTGCTCACCTGCTTCGTGTGCATCGTGCTGTTCTTCGTCGCGACGCAGGCCGGACGCCAAGCGGCGGCCGGATCCGATCGGTCGGGCGGAGCCACCCCTGCAGCCGTGTCGATCAATGCGGATTCCGCCGCGCTTAAGGGGCTTGAGGGGCTTGAGGGGCTTGAGGGGAAGGACGGAACCCGTCGTCGCGATGTCGACCCCGGGTCGCCGCTCGTCACCTGGTGCACCGAACAGGGCCTCTTCGATGGATTCGCGATCGCCTCGGATGGATCGATGTTCGGGATCTACCTGCGACTGCGCGTCTCGCCGGAGTGCGCACTCCCAGAGCACGGCTTCCGGACGCAGGGATTGCGCTTCGATCCGCAGGGAAACCTGATCGAGATCCTGCCTCCGCCGTCCTCCTCGGCTGCCGCCTTCTGCGTGCTGCACGTCCTCTTTCTCGACGACGACCCGAGGCGGGCGTTCCTCGTCTGCGAGGGCGCCTGCGCAGAGCCCGACGAGTGCCTCATGCTCATCGACCTCGCGACGCTGACGGTCGCCTGCGGCTGCGAGGAGACCTGACCGGCGCGGCGGGGTCCGCTTGCGGCGGATTGGCGGGCCTGAGAGGATGCGAATTGGAGCATGGATCGCGCCCTCCGTATGAATGCCGTACCCAAGTCAGCGGTGCATGTGAACGCTTCCCACGTCGAGCATTTGGCAAGTGCGGCCGCCACGCCGTCGCCTGCGGCCTCTGCCAGCGATCACGTCCGCGCGACGCTCGCGCATCGCGTGCTCGATCGCCGCGGCATCCTCCTCGCGCGCATCCGGAGACGCCTCTCGATGCGCACGGACGTGCACATCGATCCGGACGACATCTTCTCGACCACGCTCCGCCGGATCGACGTCCTCGTCTCGACAGGACGCCTGCTCGAGCACGTCTCGGATGAGGTGCTGCTCGCGCTCGCGACGGCGGTCGCGATCAACGCCACGCGTGAACGCGTGCGCTCACGCCAGCGCGGAGTCGCCGCCATGCACGCCTACGCGGACGCTCCAGGAGTCGAGACGCACGTCGACCCATTCCAGCGGCTCGCGAACGGCGAGGATGCGGCGCGGCGGCGGCACGCGGGGGAGGGCCTGCTCGCGACGCTCCTCCCCGCGGACCTCGAGATTCTCGGGCTCCGACTGCGGGGCGCCGATTGGGCCACGATCGCGGGTGAACTCGGCATGACGCCCGCCGCCGCCCATCGGCGCTACTTCCGGGCGATCCGGACCCTCGCGGAGCTCGCCCGGACCGGATCGAACGGTTCGGAAGCGGCGCGGAATACCGCCCCTCCGGCCGCCGGAATCGAACCGCCCGTGCCGTAGAATCGCCGACGCGCACCCCCGAGGATCGACACATGGGCACGACCGAAGGCGACAAGAAGTATGCGGGCAGCCTCAACCACGCGATGATCGACGGCCCCGAGGGCCGCACGGCGCAGGAGTACGCCAACCACTTCGGCGAGCCGGGCTTTTCGGACATCACCCGGGTGTACATCGCGCAGAAGTACGACGGCTACACCGAGGAGAACCAGGAGAGCTGGCGCACGCTCTACGACCGCCAGATGGCGTACCTGCCCGAGCACGCGTCGCAGGTCTACCTGCGCGGCGCGCGCGCCATCAACCTCGTGCGCGACTACATCCCCTACCTCGAGGGGCCGAGGAGCGTGAACACGTTCCTCGCGCCGCTCACCGGGTGGCAGAGCCGCGCGGTGCCCGGGTACCTCCCCGCGAAGGCGTTCTTCGCGTGCCTCGCGCGGCGCGAGTTTCCGACGACGGTCGTGATCCGTCCGAAGGAGTCGCTCGACTACCTGCCCGAGCCCGACATCTTCCACGACATCTTCGGGCACGTGCCGCTGCACGCCGACCCCGTCTTCGCCGACTTCCTCCAGACCTACGGGAAGGCCGCGCTCCTCACCGACGACCCGTACCACACCGAGCGCCTCGCGCGGCTCTTCTGGTTCACCGTCGAGTTCGGCCTGATCCGCGAGGACGGCGAGATCAAGCTGTACGGCTCGGGCCTGATCTCGAGCCCCGGCGAATCGAAGCACGCGCTCACGAGCAGCGAGGTCGACCGTCGGCCGTTCGACCTCGACCGCGTGTGCGAGACGAGCTTCGAGATCGACCACTATCAGCCGATCCTGTACGTGCTCGAGAGCTTCGAGCAGCTGCGCGACGCGATGAACCGCTACGCGACGAAGCTGATCGATGCCGCGGGCAAGGCGCCGGCGCACGCGTAGGCGGAACGGAAGTCCGAGATGACTTTGGGTTCATCCATGATTGCATCGCGGATCGTCCGACGAGCCGGCGTTCGCTTCTGACATGCCCTTCCGCGAGTTCGTTTCGAGCGTGCGCGCCGGCGCATTCGCAGCGCGCGATTTCACCGAGGACGCGGGGAATCCGCCAGCGACGAAGCCGGCGAACGCGACGTCGGCCACGAGGACGTCATCACCCGCGAGGGAAAGCGCCCCACCGAAGAAGGCGGGGCGCGGGGCGAAGGTCACGAGTGCAGCGAAGGGAACGAGATCGACGAAGGCGGCGAAGTCGGCGAGGAAACCGCGGCGCGCGTAGCGCGCGTCACGGGCACGCGCCCCAGCTGGAGAGCAGGATCGACAGGTCCGCGCCATCCGACACCCCGTCGCCGTTCACGTCGCCGGGACAGGCTGGACTGTCTGGAATACCGATCGCGTGGTAGCCGCCGCACGCGATCGCACGCCAGCGCGTGACTCCGCTCGGCGGGGTTGGATTCGTCCAGACTTCGTTCCACTGGCCCCAGTGCCTGACGGAGCCATCCTCGAGGAGCACCATCGTGACGTTGCAACGGTCGCCGGCAATCGCCACGACGGGCCCGAGATCCGTCGGCGTGTTCAGTTGGCCATACTCGTTGCGACCCCAGCAAGCCACGCTTCGATCGGCTCGCAGGGCGATGCCGTGCCACGCGCCCGCGACGACGTCCACCACCACTCCGACGTTCGCGGGTACCGCACACTGTCCGAAGTCGTTTCGGCCCCAGGCCGTCACCGCTCCATGAACGCCCAAGGCGAGTGCGAACTCGGCGCCACCCGTGCAAGCCATCACGCCTGAGAGCCCCGACGGAACATCCAACTGCCCACTGCTGTTCCGACCCCAGGCCCGAACCGAGCCATCGGCGAGAACCGCGAGGGTGAAGTCATCACCGACCCCGATCGCCCGCGCAAAGGGCAGTTTCGGTGGGACGGCGCATTGCCCGT